>NZ_PIZD01000047.1:0-3742 GCF_010365615.1 Actinomyces sp. 565 | reverse complement strand
AGGGGCCCCGCCGGGCCGCGGGCGGGCCGGGCGCCGTCGCCCGGGTGCCGACCCGGCCGGCTGGCCCTGCCGCGGGCGGGAGGAGGGGCGCTCATACCGCTGGATGAGCGCGCGCCGGGTGCGTATCGGTCAGCGGGCGGATTTGGTGGGTGCCGGCGCCATCTACCTTTTAGTTCATGAGAACGAAAATGATTCACAATAGGGCTGTCGTTCCACTGGCGGCCGTGGCTGCCGCCTGCCTGCTCGCGTCGGCATGCGCCGTCGGCGGCGCGGATTCGGCGCCGTCGGGAGGCCGGACGGCCCCCGTTCCGGTTGATGCGTCGGACAGTCCGCCCGTGCCCGCGGGACTGGAGGCCTTTTACGGGCAGAAGCCCGATTGGCACAGCTGCGACGACGACGCCGCCTTCCAGTGCGCCACCGTGAAGGTGCCCCTGGACTATGACGCTCCCGCAGGGAAGACGATCAGCCTGGCGGTGAAGAAGCTGCCCTCAACCTCAGGAAACCCGATTGGCACGCTGCTGACCAATCCGGGCGGTCCCGGAGGCAGCGGATTGGAGTACGTGTCGCAGGAGGGCGTGTTCTCCGACGCGCTGCGAGCCGGCTACGACATCCTGGGCTTCGACCCGCGCGGTGTGGGCGAGTCGACGCCCCTGACCTGCCTGAGCCCGCAGGAGATCGAGGAGGCGGCGCGCGGCGCCCTTGAGGCCGGTGAGCCGACCCCGGCCGCACAGCCCCAGGAGGACACCGCGCAGGAGGAAATGGCGGCCGAGAGCGCGCAGGACTCCGAGCAGGCGGCCGCGGAGCTGGCCGCCAGGTGCGAGCAGTACTCACCCGTCCCCGAGATCATCGATCACATGGACACCGCCTCAGTGGCGCGCGACCTGGACGTGCTACGAGCGCTCTCGGGCGACAATCGCCTGCACTACCTCGGCACCTCCTACGGCACCTACTTGGGGGCCCGCTACGCCGAGCTGTTCCCGGAGAACGTCGGGCGCATGGTGCTGGACAGCGCCCAGGACCCCGCGCAGGAGAACGCCGACAACGTCGTGCAGCAGGCCGAGGCCATTGAGAAGAGCCTGCACGCCTATGTGGAGCACTGTCAGGCCGGCACGGATTGCCCGCTCACCGGCGGCGTCGCCTCGGGTGTGGAGCAGATCGGGCAGCTGATCCAGCGGGCCACCGCCACGCCCCTGCCCAGCACCGTGGGTGAGGACGTGGACGGGGAGACGCTGACCAGCACGCTGGTGGACCTGATGTATGACAACAGCGCCTGGGACCTTCTCACCGCGGCCCTCACCCCGGCGATCAACAACGGTGACGGCACCGCGCTGGCAGTGATCGCAAACCCGGATCTGGTCGATGCGGAGGCAGACCCCGCGGAACTGGCTCAAAAGCAGGCGCGGGAGGCAGCGAACCAGTACGCCATCAGCGCCGTCGACTGCCTGGACTACCCGGTGCGGGGCGATGAGCCGCAATGGGACGCCCAGGCAGAGGAGATCAAGCGGGTGGCACCCATCCTGGGCGAGGGCCTCGGATACGCGGATGCGTTCTGCCAGGGCTGGGGGCATCACACCGATCACCAGCCCGGACAGATCCGCGCAACGGGGGCCGCGCCGATACTCGTCGTCGGCATAACCGGCGACCCGGCCACCCCGTACCAGTGGTCCCAGGCCCTGGTCAAGCAGCTCGACTCCGCCCGCCTGCTGACCGTCCAGGGCAACGGGCACGGCGCCTATATGCGCAAGGGCGAATGCGTGGACAACGCAATCGACGCCTACCTGCTGCGCGGGGAGCTGCCGCACAAGGACCTGACCTGTGCCGAGCAGGTGCAGCAGTACTGAGGGCGTACACGCCGCAAGGCGGGCACGGGAAGACCCCTGGCCCGCCCCGGGTGGGCCAACGCATGCAGCCTGAATCCAGAATGAAAGCGAGCCAGCAAATGACTAAAACCGATCCGACCGCATGGTCCCTGTCACGTCGTTCCGCCGTCGCCGCCATGGGTGCGGCCCTCCTGCTGCCCCTGGCCGCCTGCGCCGGCTCACCGGGTGCGGGAAGCAGGACGACGACGCCGAGCCCGTCCGCTCCCGATCCTGGCGCGGGGGCGGTAAACCCCCTCGGCTCTCTGACCGGCACGCCGTCGTTGTCCGCCGAGCAGTACGAGACGATGGTGGAGGGCATCGCCAACTGGGTTACGCGCGCCTGGCCGCTCATGGGGCCGGTGTGGCCCGGGGTTGACTACACCCGGCACCGGATCGTCGCCCTGCAGGTGGATGAGCAGTTCAAGGCCACCCGGGCCTGGGTGATTTCCACCGCGGGGCACCGGGAGCTCAAGGCCGCCGAGTTTGCGGACATTGAGCCGCCGTCCTCATACGGCAAGGTGGAGTTCGAGGGGCAGCCGTCGATCACCCTCAACCTGGGGCAGGCCGCGGCGGCCAGCAATGGCCCGGGGCACGGTGAGGAGACGACGGCGAGCGGGAACGCCACGCCCTCGATCACCGCGACCGGTTCGTCCGCCCCCACCGCGGATCTGACTGACCCGGCCACCTTCGCCTTCGCCCTGATGACCCACGAGCTGGTGCACTTCTACTACCAGGGCGAGATCAACGTCTCTGCCTCAAGCAGTCGGGACACTCCCTACCCGTACCAGGCCCGTCCGCGCACACTGCGGCGCATGCTGCTGGACCGCCTGCGCCTGGCCGCCACCGATCCTGGCAAGCGCGCCGAGCACCTGGGACACGCCCGCCACTGGCTGGACACCTGGAAGTCGGAGTTCGCCCAGGAGGCGCAGGACATCCACCACTACGACATCGCCGAGGGCGTGGCCCGGTACGTGGAGTACATGGCCCTGTCCATCCAGGCGGACCAGTCCGCGGAGCAGTTGCAGGCGCGGCAGGCCCCGCTGCTGCAGGAGGAGTCGCTGGATGTGTCGGTTGACGTGGAGTCCTACGCCTTCGGCTTCGTCACCGGGGTGCTGCTGGACGCCACCAGGCCGGGCTGGAAGAGCGGCTTCTACGCCGGCGGCAAGACGCTCACCGAGCTGCTCCTGGAAGAGGTGAGCCCTGTGCCGGAAGACATCGATCCCGCGGTCAGTGGCAAGGTCGATGAGCTGATCAAGGAGTCCGAGGAGTACACCGGCCCGGACATCAGGAAAATCGACGCCGCCGAGGCGGACACCTCCGTGGCCTACTTGCGTGTGCACGAGTACGGGGAGATCGGGTACGGGGGCTCCTTCGCCTACAAGGACAAGGTGGTGCTCACCACCACCATCCTGGTGCTCGACGGTGAGGGGCACAACCTGCAGGTGCTCGGGGTGCCTAGCTTCACCGGCCCGGACCGGGAGGTGCTGACCATCCCCCTTGTGGGCGCGCCCCACAGCTATGCCAATGGCGTGCTGATGGTTGACGGGGAGGAGATCACCGGGACCATCAAGGCCGAGAAGGCCATCGAGAGCGGGAGGGAGGTGTTCATCGCGAAGTGACGGACGGTAGTCGAGCGCTGTGCGTACTGCCCTGACGCTGCTAAAAAGGGGGATACAAGAGGCTCGACTTCCGACGTGTGTGCGCCCGCATCCTGACGGTTCGTGTTTGGGGCTGTGCTGTCGCGGCGGTTCGTATGTTCTGGCCGGCGGTTCGCGGGCACTGGTTGACGGTTCGTACCTGGTGGTGACGGTTCGTACGTTCCGGTCGACGATTCGTACCTGGTGGTGACGGTTCGTACGGTAGGGGTACTGTGCTGTCTCCAC
>NZ_PIZD01000046.1:3586-19733 GCF_010365615.1 Actinomyces sp. 565 | reverse complement strand
CACCACCACCCCATACAACATCGTCCGCACCATCACCTACCTCACCGACCAAGCCGAAACCACCCAAGGACACTAAAAGCAGCACCACTTGGCGCCGGCGTTCCGCTTACAACCGGTCGTGCTTCTCGCAGAAGACGTGGTCCCCCATAATCTTGAAGCCGTCGCGTTCGGCCGCACGCAATGCGTCCTGCTCGGTGTAGCTCAACGCGAGCACGCGCTCAATTGCCGTGCCATCCGGATCGTGTACGGTGTCGACCACCCGGTGCGCAACCATGCGGTCGCACCCCTCATGGTCACAGCGGATGGCAATTGCCTCACGACGAACGAACATATGGTCCCCTTTCAGCATCAGGACTGCTGATTGTTGAATCTGTCTGAGCTGCGCGAATCCGCTTCGCCAGCGGGCTCCCCGCGGAGCATTGGCGCCCCCGGCATGAGCCCCGCACGTATCATGCCTCACACTTCTGCGCCCTGCGGGTCCCACACACGCACACGCACCGCGCCCTGCCCGCGGCACCCCTGCACGTTACAGCTACCATTTACCGCGATGTCGCCCGTGATCGCCTACGCCCTACTATTCCTCGCCGGCGTGGCCGCCGGCATCGTCGGCTACTTGGTGGGGATGGCCTCGCTCGTGTCCTACCCGGCGATGCTGGCTCTGGGGGTGCCGCCGGTGGTGGCCAACGCCTCCAATACGGTCAGTCTCATCCCCGCAGGGATCGGTTCGCTCATCACTTCCTGGGATCGGCTGAGACAGATCCGCTACTACCCGCTGCTCCCGCAGGCGCTCATCGCCGTCGTCGGCGGTCTCGCGGGCGGGGCGCTGCTGCTCGTGGCCCCGCCTGGCGTATTCGAGGCCGTCGTGCCCTGGCTGGTGCTGCTCGCCACCGCCTTGGTAGCCCTCAGCCCCCGACTGCGGCAGGGCGCGACCGAATATCGTCTGCCGGCGCCCGCCTTCCTCGCCCTACTGGCGGCAATCACTGTGTACAGTGGCTACTTCGGCGCCGGTGCGGGGGTTCTGTTCTTCGCCTTGTGCACCCTGGGCACGCCCATGAACACACACGCCGCCGTCGTCATGAAGACCCCCATGCTGACGCTGTCGAACTTCTCGGCGGCGGTGCTGTTCATCGTGCACGGCGAAGTCAACTGGGGCGCGGCACTCGCCGTCGGCGCCGGCTCCTTCGCCGGAGGCTACGCGGCGCCCCTGATTCAGCGTCTCATTCCAGAGCGGGTGATTCACGCCGCCGTCGTGGTGGGCGGGCTGGTGCTGACCGTCTGGCTGCTGCTCGGGTTCTGACCCCAGCCCGACGGCGCCGCACCCCGGCGTCCACGCCGGATCCCGACGTCGCCGCTCGCCTGTACTGGCGCTTCGCGTTTGGGGGTTTGGTGGCGGGCGGATCGGCAGCGGTTCGGCGAGTGGTGGATGGCGTGCGTGTCCCGGCGGCGCGGCGGGTGGGGAGTGTGGTGTGGCGATCGCGCTCGAGGGCCGTTCTCGGGCGGATGAGGTCGTTTTCGGGCGTGTGAGGTCGTAGTCGACCACCCGCCGCCGACCGAATACGACCTCATTCGCCCCACACCCTCCACATCGTGGAGGGTTTCGGGCTCACGAGGACGTTTTCGCCGCGCTGGGGACGTTTTCGGGCGTGTGAGGTCGTTTTCGCCGCGCGGGGGTCGTTCTCGGTCTGGCGCGGACGACCTCCTACACCCGAACACAACCGCCTGATGGGCCGGTTCTCGTCAAACAGGGCCCCGAGCACAACCAACACCAACAGCCCCAGCTCAAACCCTCACACCCACAGACACGAAGAGCCCCTATACCCGCAGTCCCAGTCCACGCATGCGGCTGGTCGCACCCTGGGAGAGGGCCTCATGCAGCACCTCCGCATCAGCCCCAGACACCGCCAGGTCCGGAGCTGAGGCCAGCAGTCGTTTCATGGTGCCAATCTCTTCCCCGACCACGCGCCTTCCCCACAATCCCAGACGAGCCGCCAACTGGGTGTCCGCGCCGATCACCGGCACCAGTTGAGCAGGGGCGAAGTCGGCAAGCCGGTCGGCGCCGATCTCTTCCATCAGCACATCGCGCAACGGCGCATCCAGCGTCCGCACGAGCGCAACCACGAAGTCCCGCATCAGGCCAAAGGTCAGGTAGGTCTTGGTCAGTCGCTCGTACCAGTCCAAGGGGCGCAGGCGTTCGTCAAAGTCTCCCAGCACGCCGGTGAAGGGCGCCGCCGCCGCCAGCAGATCAATGCCCGCGCCGGACACCGCCTCCCACATGCGATCGAAGGAAGCTACTGCCTCCGCACTCATGCGCAGCAATTCAACGCGCGAGGCCATGTCAGGAGCCTTGTCAGCATCTTTGGCGTAGCGGGTGCAGGCGATCGTCCGTGTGAAGGCGGCCAGGCCTACCACGGCCCGAGTGTGCCTTGCTGGCGATGCGGCCTCGTCCAGGCCGGCGGGGGCAGCTGAGCTCATAGTGCCAGGGTAGGCCCTGGTGCTGCACCGCCCGGCCGTTTCGCGAGACTTCGTACTCGCGGATGCGATACCCGGGCAATGCTCCTGGGTGAGCCGGAAGACAGCGTCACCGCCCACGCAACCTGGGCCAATCATCTACGCTTGGGGCAGGTTGCCCGGTCGCCATGCGTGTAGTCATGCCTCCCAGCCCCGCCTGCCCTTGACGGCAACGTGCAGGGCCTCATTCGCGATCGGCTACCACATATGACCGTAGGCGCGAGTTCGCCTTAAACGGGCATGCCGCCCGCGCCGCCTGAGCCGGGGCACCGCGCCCTGATACATCGAAAGCACAAAGCACACCGTGACCGAGCACACCGAGACAACTGAATCTACGCCTGAATCTACGTCCGTTCCCGCCGCACAGCCCTCCGCACCCGAGTCCCGGACCGCCACGACTGCCGAACCCGCCTCCGGGATCATCTCCACCGCGCAGGCCCACGCCCCGGTCCTGGATGACGCCAAGCCGGACATCACCGACGCCACCGCCGAGGCTGACCTGACCGCCCGCACTTTTGCCGACTTCGGCGTCGAGGAGGAGATCTGCCAGGCGCTGGCTGACAGGGGAATCACACACCCCTTCCCAATTCAGGCGCTGACTCTGCCGATTGCGCTGCGCAGCCAGGACATCATCGGTCAGGCCAAGACCGGCACCGGCAAGACCCTGGGATTCGGCATCCCCCTGCTCATGGACACCCTTGGGCCCGGCGAGGAGGGCTGGGATGAGGATCCCGCCTCCGGCTCCCCGCAGGCGCTGGTGGTCCTGCCCACACGCGAGCTCGCCAAGCAGGTCGCCGAGGAGCTGGCCGGCGCCGCCGCCAAGCGCACCGTTCGTATCGTCCAGGTGTACGGCGGGCGCGCATACGAGCCGCAGATCGAGGCGATCGAGCGCGGCGCAGAGATCGTCGTCGGCACGCCCGGCCGCATCATCGACCTGATGGATCGTCGGGTCCTGGACCTGACCCACGTGACCACCGTGGTGCTGGATGAGGCGGACGAGATGCTGGACCTGGGCTTCCTCCCGGACGTGGAGAAGATCCTGTCCCGCACCCGCTCGGACCGCCACACCATGTTGTTCAGCGCCACTATGCCGGGCGCCGTGGTGGCCCTGGCCCGCCGCTACATGACCAAGCCGACTCACATTCGCGCCCAGGACCCGGGCGACGACTCCATGACGGTCAAGACCGTCCAGCAGGTCGTCTACCGCACCCATGCGCTGAACAAGGTCGAGGTGCTCTCCCGCATCCTCCAGGCCGAGGGCCGCGGCCGCACCATCATCTTCGCCCGGACCAAGCGCACGGCCGCACGGGTGGCCGAGGACCTGGCGGCGCGCGGCTTCGCCACCGCCGCCTTGCACGGCGACCTGGGCCAGGGCGCCCGCGAGCAGGCCCTGCGTGCCTTCCGCAAGGGGAAGGTGGACGTGCTGGTGGCCACCGACGTGGCCGCCCGCGGCATCGACGTCGACGACGTCACCCACGTCATCAACTACCAGTGCCCGGAAGACGAGAAGATCTACGTCCACCGGATCGGCCGCACCGGCCGGGCCGGCGGCTCCGGCACCGCGATCACCTTCGTGGACTGGGACGACGTCTCCCGCTGGCGGATGATCTCCAGTGCCCTGGGCCTGCCGATCGACGAGCCGGTGGAGACGTACCACACCTCCGACCATCTTTATACGGACCTGAACATCCCCCGCGACGTCACCGGCAAGCTCCCCCGCAGCAAGCGGGTACTGGAGGGGCTGGAGGCCGAGCAGATTGAGGACCTCGGCGAGACCGGCCGGCGTGGCCGTTCCCGCGGCGAGCGCAACACGGGCCGGGGGCGGGCGCGAGGCCGCCGCACCGGCTCGGGACGGGCATCCGCCGCCCGGGCAGGTGGCTCGGGGAGGTCCGCAGACACCAAGGCAGACAAGCCGCGCCGCAAGCGCAATCGTCGGCGCACCCATGGCGGGCGAGCCGACTCCTGAGCATCTCCCCCTCGGGGGACCGGCACGAATGACGCACCGGGTCCGGTAGCTGTGACACTGCTTGCGCGGACCCGTCGCTCCCTGCGCTCCCGCGCGGACACGCGGTTACCGGCGCCGGACGCACTCAGGCGCCGGTAACCGCACCGATATAGGCGATAACGCCGTCCGCCATCATCTGCACCGCAATGGCAGCCAGCAGCAACCCGAAAATGCGGGTGAGCACCTGAATCGCCGACTCTCCCAGCAGCCGGTGCAGAACCACGGAGAACCGCAGCGCCGCCCAGATGACCAGGTGCGTCACCACGATCGCTGCAGTCACACTCACCCAGCCGAGCACTGGTCCGGACGCCGACTCCACCGACACCATCGTGGCGACGATCGCACCCGGCCCAGCCAGCAGAGGCGTACCCAGGGGCACGAGGGCGGCGTTGGTGGCCACCGAATCCGGGTCGGGGTGCTCATCAGCCTTGTCAGTAAGCAACTCGAGCGCCACCAGTAGCAGCAGCAGGCCCCCGGAAATCTGCAACGCGGGCACAGTGATACCCAGGAAACGCAGAATATAACGGCCGAATATCGCGAAGGCGAGGATGACCGCGAAGGACACCAGGGTGGCCTGGCGGGCCGAACGAGTGCGCTCCGCGTCGGTCTGCCGACTGGTCAGCGACAGGAAGATGGGGATGGCGCCGAGCGGGTCCTGGATCACCAGGATCGTGGTGAAGGCAGTGGCGAAGAGCGTGAGGTCGAAGACGTTGGCGAGCATGGGCGGAGCGGGCTGGGCGGATAACGATCGAAGCGGCCGGGGCGGTGCGATTAGTTGGCTGGGTGCAGGGGGCTGGCCCGCGCTCAGGGCGCGATCAGCGCAAGCGCGCCCTCGCTGACAATCTGCTCCAGCAGCGCCGGAGGCATGAGGTTCTCCCCCAGCCGGTTCGGCTTGCCGGCACCGTGATAGTCCGAGGCGCCTGACATTCCCAGCCCAAGTGCCTGTGCCAGTGCGCGGGCCTGGTCGCGCTGGGCCGGGCCGTGATCGCGGTGATCCACCTCGATGGCAGCCAGGCCGGCCTGAGCCATGCGCGCGAAAGTCTCGTCCGGCACCAGACCCCGCTGCCGGTTAGCGGCCCGCGGATGGGCGGCCACCGGTACTCCCCCGGCGGCACGTACCAGTCGGCAGGCATCAACCGGGTCCAGGACCCAGTAGGGGACGTAGTAGGGGCTGGACGTGGCCAGCGGTCCGGCAAAGGCTGCCGCACGGTCGGGGAATGCCCCAGCGGCCACGAGCGCGTCGGCGATATGCGGACGGCCAATGGTAGTGGCGTCGGCTGCCTGGGCGAGCACGCCCTCCCAGGTGATGGGGTAGTCGGCCGCCAGGCGCTGGACCATGAGGCGCGTGCGGTTAGAACGCGAGTGGCGCGCGTGAGCCAGCGCGTCGGCAAGCGGTGCGTAGTCCGGGTCGAACAAGTAGGCCAGCAGGTGCAGCGCGATGCCGTTGGCCGAGCAGGAGATCTCGGCACCACGCAACAGCGTCACCCCCGTCTCCGGCACCGCGGCGGCCGCCTCCTCCCAGCCGGCGGTCGTGTCATGGTCTGTCAGGCCGACGACGTCCAGCCCGGCGCGGGCGGCTTGCGCCATGAGTGCGGCGGGAGACTCCGTGCCGTCGGAGTAGGCGGAATGAGTATGGGGGTCAATACGCACCAGCCAAGTGTACGGAGACCTGCTCGCCCCCTCCGCGCCGTCACCCGATGCCCCGGGGCCGTCCCAGCCGACCAGCCAGACCCCGCCCGCGCCCTTTCACAGTCCCGCGCCGGGCCCGCCAAGCACGCACCCAAGACCCGCACTGTGACCCCAGTTACTTGCTAGCCTGACCGCATGACCGCCTGCACATCGTCTCCGCCACCCACGCCGATCCGCTTCGGCATCATCGGCGCCGGCTTCATCGCCCGCTGGTTCATGGAGGCCGTCAGTGCCGTGCCCGATGCCCAAGCGATCGCTGTGACCTCAGCGCACCCGGAGCGGGCGGCAGCCTTCGCCGCCGAGCACGGCATTCCCCATGCCTTCAGGTCCCTGGAGGACATGCTCGCCGCTACGGACGCCGACGGCGGACCGCTGGTCGACGTCGTCTACGTCGGCTCGCCCAACCTCCTGCATCCCGAGCACACGCTCGCGGCCCTCCAGTCCGGCCGTCACGTGCTGGTGGAGAAACCCTTTGCGCCCACGCCCCAGCAGGCGCAGGCAATGGTGCAGGCCGCTCGCCAGGCCGATCGGCTACTCATGGAGGGGTGGCTGCCCGCCTTCGAACCCGGCATGGCAACAGTGCGGGAGGCACTGCCCCGGCTGGGCCCGGTAAGGCGGGCCCTACTGGTCAAGGAGCAGTACTCCTCCCGCATGGATGCCTACCGTTCCGGCTCCCTGCCGCCTGCCTTCGACCCGGCTATGGCCGGCGGCTCGCTCATGGACCTGGGCGTCTACCCGATCAGCTTGGCGATCCACCTGTTTGGGGCGCCCACGCGGGTGACTGCTACCGGGGTGCTGTTGGACTCGGGTGCGGATGCTCTGGGCACGGTTGTGCTCAGCTACTCCGGAGCCGAGTCCGCTGCCGATACTCCCCGCCAAGATCAGCCCCGCGACTTTGAGGTGGTGTGCCTGCACTCCAAGACCTCCCCGGCGGGCACCGGATCCGCGATCTCCGGTGACCACGCGGTACTGGCCCTGGATGACTGCCAATGGCCGCAGCAAATCAGCCTCCGCGGACTCGCAGCCGGAATCGGCAGCACGGCCGGCGCAGACCGGCTCAAGGCGAATGCCGACGCCGCCCAGGACCTGTCGGTTCGACGCAGCGGGCCGGTTCTCGCCTACGAGCTGGAGGCCTTCTGCCGCCTGGTGCGCTCCGGGGCGCGAGAATCGGAACTGCACCCACTGGCCAACTCTGTTGCCGCCGTCGAGGTGCTCTACGAGGCCCGCCGGCAGGTGGGGGTGCGTTTCCCGGGCGACCCCGACTGACGCCGCCCGGCTGCCTCAGCCTTCCCGTCACTGCCCCGCCCCGTTACCGCAGTCGCCGCGCGCGGCCAAGCGGACGCGGTGCCGACGGGTGCGCCCCAGCGGCACCGCGCGTGCCACTATGGGCCCATGACCGATCCCGTTTCCGACTCCCCCGCCGCTCCCGCAGCGGACGCTGAGGCACCCCAGACGCTCGCGGAGCGCGGCAACAACCGCTCCCACCGGCCCACCAACCAGGCCTTCCGTGACTTCATCGGCTCCGACTGGGCCCCGCGGCCCGAGGCGCTACCTGCTCGCTCCGACACCGCCCCCTGGGCCGCCGCCCGGCGGGAGGCCCTGGGCGCGCAGTTCCCCGGCGACCGGCTGGTCCTCCCCGCAGGCGCGCTGGTTACCCGCAACAACGACTGCGACTACCGCTTCCGCCCGCACTCGGCCTTCGCCCACCTGGCCGGCACCGGCACCGACTTCGAGCCCGACGCCGTGCTCGTCCTGGAGCCGCTGGCACCCGGTTGCGGGGGCGCCCCCACCCACGAGGCGGTGCTGTACTTCCGCCCCCGCGCCTCCCGCTCCTCCGAGGAGTTCTACGCCGACCCCCGCTACGGGGAGCTGTGGGTGGGTCAGCGTCCCTCCCTTGAGGAGGTCGAGGCAGCCACCGGGATCCGCTGCGCCCACCTAGACTCCCTGCCCGACGCGCTCGCCAAGGACGCCGGCCCCGACGGCGTGCAGCTGCGCGTGGTGGCGCAGGCCGACCAGGCGGTCACCGCACTGGTGGACCAGGTGCGCACCGCGGCCGGGCTCGCCGCCGGCCAGCGGGCACAGCAGGTCGACGACGCCCTCGCGGAGGCCACCAGCGAGCTGCGCCTGACCAAGGATCCGTGGGAGGTCGAGCAGCTGCAGCGGGCCGTGGACGCCACTCGCGCCGGCTTCGACGACCTGATCCGCTCCATTCCGCGTGCCACCGGGCACTGGCGCGGCGAGCGCGTCCTGGAGGGGGCCTTCGGCGCCAAGGCCCGCGAGGAGGGCAACGGGCTCGGCTACGAGACCATCGCCGCCGCCGGCAACCACGCCAACACGCTGCACTGGATCAACAACGACGGCGCCGTGCGCCCCGGCGAACTGGTGCTGGTGGACGCCGGCGTGGAGGTCGACTCCCTCTACACCGCCGACGTCACCCGCACCATCCCGGTGGACGGCCGCTTCACAGAACCGCAGCGCCGCGTCTACCAGGCGGTCCTGGACGCCGCCGACGCCGCCTTCGCCCGCGCGGGCACCCCCGGCTGCCGCTTCCGGGACCTGCACGCCGCTGCCATGGAGGTGATCGCCGCCCGCCTGGAGGAGTGGGGCATGCTGCCCGACGGCGTCACCGCCGCCGACTCCCTGGGGCCGGACGGACAGTTCCACCGCCGCTGGATGGTGCACGGCACCAGCCACCACCTGGGGCTGGACGTGCACGACTGTGCCCAGGCGCGCCGGGAGATGAGCATGGACGCGGTGCTGCGTCCGGGCATGGTCTTCACTATTGAGCCGGGCCTGTACTTCCGTGCCGACGACCTGCTGGTTCCGGAGGAGCTGCGCGGCATCGGCGTGCGCATCGAGGATGACGTCGTCGTCGACCCCGACGGGGGCGTGAGGCGCCTGACCCAGGCGATTCCCCGTACCATCGATGAGGTGGAGGCCTGGGTCCGCGGGCTGACTGCCTGACCTCCTTCAGCCCTAGCGCCGCCCGGTACCGCCCGCCCTGGGCGTCCACGCGCAGCGCTCAGGCACGGTTGTCACGGTAGCGGCGCCGCGTGGGAGCGGGCACGTGCACTGCGGTGGTGTCGCCTTCCCCATCCAGGTGCTCGCGGGCGAAGGCGAGTGCGCTGGCCAGCCCCTCGCGGCGCTGCGCGGCACTCATGGTACGGGTGTTGACCTCTACCACCACCTGCCCGCCGGCGGAGCCGAAACCGGTGTCAACCAGGTGGCGCAGAACCCCCGCGCAGTCCTGGTCGCCCTGCCCCGGCAGGAGGTGATCGTCCCGGAATCCGGGCACGCCATCGGTCAGGTGCACGTGCCGCAGCGTCGGCCCCAGCGCGCGGGCCATGGCCAGGGCGTCTGAGCCGGAGGTCGCCGCATGGGAGATGTCCAGCGTCACCGAGCGGTAGCCCTGGCCGACCGGATCCCAAGTCGGGAAGTAGGCCTGGAAGTCTCGGGTCGAGTGGGCATCGCGTGGCCTCCAGGTGAACATGTTCTCCACGCACAGGTGTACGCCGCCCGCCGCCTCACGCTCCGCCACGCCGGCTACGAAGGTGCGGGCGTAGCGGGTCTGCCAGAAGAACGGCGGGTGCAGGACCACCGTGGGGGCGCCGAGCGACTCGGCCAATTCGATCGAGCGGTCGATCTTCCCCCAGGGGTCGGCGCCGAACACCGCCCGAGTCAGTAGCAGCGTGGGCGCGTGCACCGCCAGCACCGGCACAGCGTACTGTTCGGCAAGGGCCGTCAGTGCATTCGCGTCCTGGGTCGCCTTCTCGCCCCAGACCATCACCTCGACGCCGTCGTAACCCAGCTGCGCCGCCAGGGCAAAGGTGTCCCGCACGTCGCCCGGGTAGACCGAGGATGTGGACAGGCCCACCCGAATCGGAGGCTGCGGGCGCGCACTCGGTCCCAAGGCGGCGGATGCGCTATCGGTTCCCGGGCAGACGGCGATAGGGGTCATCATCGTCTTCATTGTGACGCGTGGCGGGACCGCCTGTCTGCGATTCGGGTCCCTGAGCCGTCGTCGGCGTCCGGTCCGCATCAGGCCCGCGGGACGCGGGACTCGACTCCGGACTCGACTCCGGGGGCGCGGCGGGGCGCGACTGATCCTGCGAGTATGCCTGCGGATCCGCGCCCTCGGGCAGGCGTACACCGAAGCGGGGCTGCTCATCTGGGCGGGAGCCGAAGGTAGTCGGCCCCTGGCCGCGGGCCTGCTGCCGGGCGGCGCGCCGCTCCTCGGCCCGCCGGGCCGCCTCACCGCCACGGGTGAGGTTGCCGGGGATATCCGCCAGAGCCCTAGCGGCCTCTGCCGCCAGCTGCGAGGCAATGATCGAGTAGCGGGAGGCCACCACCTGGCTGATGGAGGTGAAGTCTCGCTTACCGCGGGTCACCGCGTAGGAGACGACCTGGAAGATCATCCCCCAGATCACGCCCATGATGACCGCCGCGATCAGCACCGTGCCAGTGCCCTCGCTGGGGCCGAGCAGCAGCATCATGGCGCCGAAGAACATACCGATCCACAGCCCCGACATCGCACCGTTGGCCACCGCGCGCCCCCAGCTCATGCGCCCCGTGATGCGTTCAACCTGACGCAGGTCCGTGCCGATGATCGCCAAGTGCTGCACCGGGAAGCCGGCGTCGGACAGTGAGTCGACCGCATGCTGTGCCTCCGCGTAGGTCGCGAAGGAGGCGACCTCGTCGCCGCGCGGGATACTTCCCCGCGCCATGCCGAAGGATGCGGCCTGCGTGGGGAACTCAGTCTGGCTCATGGGCTCATCGTCCCACGCCCGTCAGCTTCACGGGCGACTTCATCGTCAGGCGAAACCATGCGACGGCGCTGCCCGCGCCGCGCCGATAGGCTGGCTGCCGTGGAGAACAACAAGACGCGCACCACCCTCAGAGTCTTCGTCGCCCGGCTCGTGGGCACAACCGTCTTTGATCCCATCGGCGACGCCGTCGGCAAGGTCCACGACGTAGTAGTGCTCATCCGGCTGCGCGGGCAGCCGCGCGCCGTCGGCCTAGTAATCGAGGTGGCGGGGCGGCGCCGCGTATTCCTGCCACTGTCACGGGTGACCGCGATTGAGCCTGGCGCCGTGATCACCACCGGCCTGGTGAATATCCGCCGCTTCGAGCAGCGGCGGGTGGAGACCCTCGTCGTCGGCGAGCTGCTGGACCGGGTCGTCACGATGCGGGACGGCTCGGGCCAGGTCACCATCCGTGACGTCGCCATCGAGCGGGACCGGGGCATGGACTGGAAGGTGACTCGCCTATTCGTCCAGCGCGGCTCCTCCGGCCCGCTGGGGCTGCGGCGGGGCGAGACCTTCACCGTGCGCCCCGACGAGGTCACCGGCCTGGCCGGCTCCGCCGATCAGCAGGGGGCGACCGCGCTACTGGCCACCATGGAGGGGCTCAAGCCCGCGGACCTGGCCGACGTGCTGTCCGACTTACCGTTGACCCGGCAGCTGGAGGTCGCCGCTGAGCTGTCCGACGAACGCCTGGCGGACGCCACCGAGGAGTTGTCCGATGACGAGGCCGTCGCCCTCCTCTCCGGGCTCGACGCCGCCCGCGCCGCCGACGTCCTGGACGCGATGCAGCCCGACGACGCCGCCGACCTGGTCTCGGCCCTACCCGCCCCCATGGCCAACCGGCTGCTAGACCTGATGGAGCCGGAGGAGGCCGAGGATGTGCGCCGCCTGATGACCTACGACGAGTACACGGCCGGCGGCCTGATGACCACCGAGCCGATCATCCTGCCGCCTGAGGCCACCGTCGCCACCTTCCTGGCGCAGGCGCGTAAGGCGGAGGTGCCTCCGGCGCTGGCCGCCATCGCCTTCGTGTGCCGCCCTCCGCTGGAGTCTCCCACCGGCCGGTTCCTGGGCATGGTGCACCTGCAGCGCGCCCTGCGGGAGCGTCCCCAGCAGCTGCTGGGCTCCATCCTTGACAGGGACCTTGATGACGTTCACGCCACAGACTCGATCGGAACCGTCACCCGCCTGCTGGCCACATACAATCTCACGGCCGTGCCCGTGCTCGACGACGCCGGGCGCCTGCTCGGCGCCGTATCCGTCGACGACGTCCTGGACCACCTGATGCCCGATGACTGGCGTGAGGCGGACGACGCCGTCACCGACGAGATGATTGAGAGGAGTGCCAATGGCTGACCAGCTCGACCAGCCGATCACCCGCCGCCGTTCACGACTGCTGCGGTGGCTCGGCCCCCGACGTCCGGCACGCTCAGATGGGTTCGGCCGCTTCGCCGAGGCCACCGCCCGCTTCATGGGCTCGCCCAAGTTCGTGGCGTATATGACGATCTTCGTGGTCGCCTGGATCGCGGCGAATGTCTTGCTCGCGAAGATCAGCGAGGACGCTCCCTGGGACCCCTACCCCTTCATCCTGCTCAACCTGGCGTTCTCCACCCAGGCCTCCTACTCCGCACCGCTGATTCTGCTGGCGCAGAACCGGCAGGACGACCGCGACCGCGTTATCGCCGAGCAGGATCGGCAGCGTGCCGAGCGCAACCTTGAGGACACCGAGTACCTAACGCGTGAGATCGCCTCCCTGCGCCTGGCGATGAACGACGTCGCCACCCGCGACTTCGTGCGCTCCGAGCTGCGCAGCGTATTGGAGGAGCTGCTGCAGGAGGAGCGCCGGACGCGCGAGGAGCTCCACGAGGACCTGGTTGACGACGGCGGCGTAGGTCCCCGGAGCGGCACGGACGCTGCGGGGAGCTGACCGGCCGGCCCGCGGCCTCACGCTCCTCATCCGCCGCCTTCGCCGTCGGCCAGTGGGGCGGCCCGCATTCCCGCCGGCTACATTCCCGCCGTCGACGTGCTCCTCACCACGATAACGGCCTACGGCGTACCTCCCAACGGGCCATAGGATTGTGGCATGAGCCTCCCCACCGAAGACGCAGTCCGCGAGGCGCTCGCGCGGGTGATCGACCCCGAGCTGCGCCGCCCGATCACCGACCTGGGCATGGTCGATTCCGTTGAGATCTCTGCCGACGGCGTGGTTACCGTAGGCGTACTGCTGACGGTGGCCGGCTGCCCGCTACGCGACACCATCACCGCTGACACCAGCAAGGAGGTCGGCGCCCTGGAGGGTGTCACCGATGTGCGCGTCAACCTGGGGGTCATGACCGACGAGCAGCGCGCCGAGCTGCGCACTCGCCTGCGCGGTGGGGCCGCCGAACCGGTCATTCCTTTCACCCAGCCCGGCAACCTCACCCGTGTCTACGCGGTCACCTCCGGCAAGGGCGGGGTGGGTAAGTCCTCCGTAACCGCGAACCTGGCCGCAGCTATGGCGGCCCAGGGCTTGAGCGTCGGGGTCGTCGACGCCGATATCTACGGCTTCTCCATCCCCCGCATGCTGGGGGTGGATCAAGTGCCCACCCAGTTGGACGGCATGATCGTGCCGCCTCTGGCGCACGAGGTGAAGGTCATTTCCATCGGCATGTTCTTGGAGGACAAGCAGCCGGTCGTCTGGCGCGGGCCCATGCTGCACCGCGCAGTGCAGCAGTTCCTCTCCGACGTGTTCTGGGGCGACCTGGACGTGCTGCTGCTAGACCTGCCGCCGGGAACCGGCGACGTGACCATCTCCGTGGCGCAGCTGCTACCGGAGGCCGAGATCCTGGTGGTCACCACGCCGCAAACCGCCGCGGCCGAGGTGGCCGAACGCACCGGCCTGATTGCGTCCCAGACTCACCAGAAGGTCGTCGGCGTCATCGAGAACATGTCCTATCTGCCGCAGCCAGACGGCTCTCACCTGGAGATCTTCGGCTCCGGCGGAGGCCAGGCCGTCTCACAGTCGCTGACATCCACACTCGGCTACGACGTGCCGCTGCTGGCGCAGCTACCGCTGGACATCCGCCTGCGCGAGGGCTCCGACGTCGGCGTGCCGGCGGCCATCGCCCGCGGCGGCGCACCCGCCGCGGACTCCCCCGCTGCCGTGAAGCTGGCGGCAGTCGCCCGGAAGCTCGGGCATCGTGCGCGTGGGCTGTCCGGGATGTCACTCGGAATCAGCCCGGTCGCCGCCCGCTGACCCAGGCGCGCGGTTGCCCGTGCGCCCCTTCGGCGCGGGCAACCGCGGATAGCGCGCAGGTCCACTCCGGACCCGTGTCGATTACCGTATCGACCGAACTCGGCACGTAACGCCTACCGACCTCGGCAGTGGAGGACCGTCGGCAGGGCGAGCGGGGAGGCGGACGGGGTCAGAGCAGGGCCGCAGCGGCCTCGGCGCGAGTACGGGCCGCTTCGTTTGCGGCGCGCACAATGTCGCGCGGCGAGACCGGGCGCAGAGTCTGCGCGTCTCCGTCCCGTGCCGCTTCCGCCTCCAGACTGGAGGGGACACGGGCCGCGACCGCATCAGCAGCCACTTGCGGTTCTGCAGCCGCGTCCTGATCCGCAGCCGGCTCGTCGGCGGTGGGTGGCTGCACCTCGGGGATCTCGGCCGTGACCGTGTCACCGGCATCCACGGCGGGCTGAGCCGCAGCACGTGCGGCAGCGGCATCCTCCCCGCTCACGGCATCCCCGCAGGTGGACTCGCCTGTATCCGCGGCGCGCTCCGTGGTTGCATCCCCGCTGGCGTCGGACTCCGCACCTGCGGCAGCAACCGAGTCGACCTGAGGCAGCTCGGCTGTCACCGCTGCCGCCTCGGCAGCTGCCTGCTGCGGGTCCTTGACGCCGTTCTCGGACGCATCCGCGCCAGCCCCGTCCCGTGCCTGGCTCGGCGGCGGCCCAGGCTCCACTGAGGGGTCCGCCGCGGTGGGCTTCGCCGCAGCCCGAGCGGCGCGCGTCTCGTCGGCCTTGTCCTCAATCATCCGCGACAACGACTTGGAGCTCTTCTGGCCCTTGCCACTGACCGCTGCCGCGGCCTCGTCGCTGGCCTCCTTGGCGGTCTCCATCACCGACTGGAAGGGGTTGGTCAGGTCCCGGCGAATGGCCTCGAGGTCCTCCCCCAGCGCGTCGCGCACGATCTTGCGGGGGTCGTAGTTGCGCGGGTCCAGGTCGGACAGGTCCAGCTCGCTCAGCTCGGGGCCGACCTCCTCGGCGATCTGGGTCTTGGCGTTGTCGAGGAAGACACGCAGCCGCCGCACGCCCTGCGTCAGCTTGCGGGTGTATTCGGGCAGGCGCTGCGGACCCACCACAATGACTAGTACCAGCAGGAGGACGAAGAACTCCGCACCCGAGATGCCCGGAAACATGACGCCAGTATAAGGACCAGCATAAGGAGCGGTATGGGCAACTATGCGGGCGGGTGGACACGAAAACCGAGCTGGACCTGAAACAATGGGCCTGACTCCGTACCGGCGATCCGGCATCATCGGAGTTCAAGCGACGGATAGGCGGCCCGGTGCCGCAGGAGGAGCATACGGTGGCTGCTGACAAGACGCTGAGCTGGTCCTACACGGAAGAGTTCCCGCTAGAGGGGGAACCGGCCGCTCAGGCCCGCCTGCGCGGCATCGAGCTGGGAACCGACCCGGTCTCCGCGGCCACGGGCGCCGCCCTGCGCATGCTGGCCGCTGTCAGCGGCGCCAAGTCCGTCGCCGAGGTGGGCACGGGCACGGGCGTCTCCGGCCTGTGGCTGCTGGCAGGCATGGGCGCCGACGGCGTGCTGACCACCATCGACGTCGAGCCCGAGTTCCAGCGTGAGGCCCGCCGAGCCTTTGACGACGCCGGATACCCCAGTGCCCGCACCCGTGTCATTCAGGGGCGCGCCTCGGACGTCATGCCGCGTATGGCTGCTCACTCCTACGACATGGTGGTGCTCGATGTCGACCCTGAAGAGGCTGCTCAACTCACGCCGCAGGCCATCCGCATGCTGCGGTCGGGCGGCGTCCTGGTAGTGACACACGCCCTGTGGAATGACCACGTTGCAGACCCGGCGCGCCGGGACGCCACCACGGTTGCGGCGCGTGAACTGGGCAAGTCCCTGCGGGACGAGGCGAAT
>NZ_PIZD01000046.1:0-3285 GCF_010365615.1 Actinomyces sp. 565 | reverse complement strand
CGTCCGCCGGGCCTGAGCGGCCCGGCGGACGGACCCGCCAGTCTTCATATTTCATGTTCGCGCGCCGGTGCCGGCGCGGCAACAGCACCACGACGCACCGCGGTACTCCCGGTAGCTGCTAAGTACTGTTGCGTACTTCAGCGATCAGTACTTCATCAGTACTTCACGGAGGCCAGTGCCTCCTGCAGCTCCTTGATCTCATCGGGCGTGATCTCAACGACCAGCCGGCCGCCACCCTCCAGCGGCATCCGCATGATGATGGAGCGGCCCTCCTTGACGACCTCGAGCGGCCCGTCGCCGGTCCTGGGCTTCATGGCAGCCATGTGCTCCCCTTTCAGTGATGGCTAGCGGACTATTACCGCTTCTCCCAGGTTGAGTCTACGGCATAATGACGCCACTTCGGGTTGAAACGTGGCTGACTCCACGCCGCGGCCCCGCCGCGAGCGGGCCGATCCGGCCCCGTGCTGCGCCGCCTATTCCGCCCTGTCCGGGGTACGGGTGAGCCCATTGGCCCGCATGGTGCGCGCGGCATCGACCACAAAGTCCACCGCCTCGGAGGCCGTATCCACTACCCGCATCAGGCTGAGGTCATCGGCATCGATCGTCGCAGCCTCCACCAGCGTCGCGCGCAGCCAGTCGACCAGGCCACCCCAGAACTCGGACCCCACGAGGGCGATCGGGAAAGACGGCACCTTCTGGGTCTGCACCAGGGTGACCGCCTCAAACAGCTCGTCCAGCGTGCCCATGCCGCCCGGCATGATCACGAATCCGTCGGAGTACTTCAGGAACATGGTCTTGCGGGCGAAGAAGTACCGGAAGTTGACCCCCAGGTCCACATAGTCGTTCATGCCCTGCTCATGCGGCAGTTCGATACCGAGGCCCACTGAGATGCCGCCGGCCTCCCGGGCTCCCTTATTCGCCGCCTCCATGATGCCGGGGCCCCCACCGGTGATGACGGCGTAGCCGGCATCGGCGAGCCCCGCCCCGATCTGCTCGGCCAGGGCGTAATTCGGGTGATCGGTCGGCGTGCGAGCCGAGCCGAATAGGCTGATCGCGGGGCCCACTTCTGCCAGCGCCCCGAATCCCTCAACGAACTCAGACTGTATGCGCAGCACACGCCAGGGATCGGCGTGCAGCCAGTCGGCGTCGCCGCGTCGGTCCAGCAGGCGGGCGTCCGTAGTACGAGTGGGGATCTGAGCACCGCGGAGCATCACCGGCCCCTTGCGGTAGGTCTCGCGCGAGCCGTTTTTTACGCGCGGCTTGGTGCCGCGGCTGAGGTCCTTTGCCATGAGGCGCATGATCCCCCAACACCCATCACGCGGCCTGACGACACCCGGTGCGACCGGAATCCTGTGAGCCGGATGTGCTCACTACCACCCATGACGGCTGTCACGGCCGCTCCGTCAGCGTGCCTGCGCACGGTACGGTCACCCCATGACATATCCGCCCCAGGATGCGGCCACCGTCGATCTGGACGCCGCCGCTACCGCCTGGATCACCGAGGATCCAGACCCCGACACCCGCCGGGAACTGACCGATCTGCTCACCGCGTACCGTGCCGGCGACGCCGCCGCAGCAGCCGCGCTCACTGATGCCTTCTCCGGCACGCTCCAGTTCGGTACCGCCGGGTTGCGCGGGCGCCTGGGCGGGGGTCCCAACCGCATGAACCGGGTGGTAGTGATCCGTGCCGCCGCCGGGTTATCCGCCTACCTGCACGAGATGCTGGGGGACGGGTTCCGCGTGGTCATCGGCTACGACGCCCGCCACGGCTCAGCGCGCTTCGCGCGTGACACCGCCGCCGTCGTCACCGGCGCCGGCGGGCGCGCCATCCTGTTCGACACTCACTGCCCCACGCCCGTGCTCGCCTTCGCCCTGCGAAGGCTGGGCGCCGACGCCGGCGTCATGGTGACGGCCTCGCACAACCCGCCCCAGGACAACGGCTACAAGGTCTACCTGGGCGGCCGCGCCGTAACCGGCTCCGGGCAGGGCGCGCAGATCGTCCCGCCACATGACTCGGCCATCGCCGCCAAGATCGCCGCCGTCGGCCCGCTTGCCTCCGTGCCCATGCCCGAGGACGGCTGGGAGACGATCGGGGCGGACATGGTTGAGGAGTACGTGCAGCGCGCGGTCAAGGCCGCCCGCACGCGGGCCGTGGCGCCACTGAAGATCGTGCTGACCGCCATGCACGGGGTCGGCGGGGAGATCTGCCGGGAGGTGCTGGCCCGGACCGGCTTCGACGACGTCGTCGTGGTGCCCGAGCAGTTCGCCCCGGACCCGGAGTTCCCTACAGTGGCCTTCCCCAACCCGGAGGAACCCGGGGCCCTGGACCTGGCCTTTGCGCGGGCCCGTGAGGTAGGCGCGGACCTGATCATCGCCAACGACCCGGATGCCGACCGCTGCTCAGCCGCAGTGCCGGATGAGCACGCCCACGGCGGTTGGCGGCAACTGACCGGCGATGAGGTCGGCTCCCTCTTGGGAGAACAGGCTGCCGAGCTGGCCGCCTTCACCGGCACCGGGGTACTGGCCAACTCGATCGTCTCCTCTCGCCTGCTGCGCAAGATTGCGCAGGCGCACGGGCTTGCGCACCGCAACACACTCACCGGCTTCAAGTGGATCAGCCGCGAGCCGAACCTGGTATTCGGCTATGAGGAGGCGCTCGGATACTGTGTGGATCCGGCGGCGGTGCGAGACAAGGACGGTATCTCCGCCTCGGTGCGCCTGGCGGTGCTGGCCTCCACGCTCAAGCAGCAGGGACGTACGCTGGATGACCTGCTGGACCGCCTGGCGCGAGAACACGGCCTGTATGCGACCAGCCCGCTCAGCGTGCGGGTAGAGGACAAGAGCTTCATCACCAACGCCATGGAGCGGCTGCGGTCCGGCGGCGCACCAGCCACGCTGGCCGGATCCCCGGTGGTGGACGTCTTCGACCTGATGGACGGCGCGAACAACGGCAACGGGGAGCGCCTGCCCGCGACTGACGGCCTCATCTTCAAGACCGCGGCAAACGACCGGGTGGTGGTACGCCCATCGGGCACCGAGCCGAAGCTCAAGTGCTACTGCGAAGTGGTCATGCCCGTGGCCGTCGATGAACCGGTGGAGGTGGCCCGCCGCGCCGCCGCCAAGCGTCTGGAGGGCATCAAGGCCGACCTGCGCGGCGTCCTGGGCATCTGACAGTCGTCTGAGCCTCACGCCCGCAGCGCGCAACCACCGAAACCGGCACAAGTTACACACTGAAACCGGTTGATATGACGCGCCGCGTCGCCCACACAGTGTGGGCGACGCGGC
>NZ_PIZD01000045.1:12811-14458 GCF_010365615.1 Actinomyces sp. 565 | reverse complement strand
CGTGTTCCACGACCCCGGGGTGGTCGTGGAACACGCACCAAGGTCGTGGAACGTGGCCCGAGGTCGTGGAACGCACAGGGGCGGGTCAGGGGCGGGTCAGCGGTTCGGGGGCTGGCACAGCGCGCTCCTCGCGCACGGCCCCCAGCACGAGCCGATGACCCGGGTTGGTCACGGCACCACCAGGAGGTTCCAGCCCCCAGCGGGGCGCTGGGGCCGTCACGAGTCGCCGAACACGTTCTGCCTACGCCGCTAGCTTGCCCAGCTGCTACAAGATCCCGGCAATGCTGGGCACCCCTGCGTCCCAGAACCGTAGATGCAACACGGGCGAGAACCCGCAGGCACAAGCTAAGCAACTTTGATTGACGAATCGGCGTCTGTCAACGTAGGTTGCTCACATGGGTTCAGCAATGACACCATCGCCCGACCAAGTGGCCGCGGCAGCAGCCGATACGACCAAGCCGGTTACGGGTTTACGCGCCGTGGCCGCCTTGCGCAGGCTCACCGAGACTCTGGAGCTCGCACAGGTTGAGGCTGCTCTGCGCGCCGGCATGAGCTGGACGGAAATCGCAAGCAACCTCGGCGTCACCCGCCAGGCCGTCCACAAGAAGTACGCAAAGCGAGTCGCACCCGGGCTGGCACCCATCAGGAGGAGCAACCGATGACGAAACCGCGGCCTACCCATCTGTGGTCCTGGATTAGTTGCGCCCGCCATGAGGCCGGGCGTTTACAGCACCCTGAGATCGACATCGACCACCTGCTGCTGGGGCTGCTAGCCCAGGGCGGTGAGGCGGCAGCGCTGCTCGGCGCACACGGAGTCACCCTGGCGAACGCCCGACGCGCCATGCACGAAGTTGCCGCGGCGGACCTGGCTGCCCTCGGCATAGACGCAGCCGCTATACCGGCTTCGCTGCAGTCACCGGGCCAGGAGGCGCAGAGGCTGGCTGACAGTGGCGATATTCCCCTGTCCGGACAAGCTCAGCAGTTCGCCCATGATCGTCGCAATGATTTCAGTACTTCCCTGTCCGCCCTGAAGAGCCTTCTGGGTCTGGACGGCGGAGCGCCGATGCGCATACTCGCTCACCTCGACGTGAATACTGAGCGGCTGCGCGCCGATCTGGACACGCACGAGGAGGTCACCTGTGGCACTCCCGGCGTCGCGAAAGTCGACCACGACCTGTTGCCGGAGACGCCGTCCGCAGCCCTGCGCCTGAGCCGATTCATCTCTGCGCCACCAGAGCAGGTGCATGCGGTGCTGGCCGATCCGGGGATGCTCACCGGATGGGCCGTATTGCCAGCAGAGGTGTGCGAACGGTATCCGGATGGGATAGTCAGTCAGCACCGCTCGCGCAACCGGCGCCGCCAACTGAATTTGCGCTGGAGACACTTAGAACTAGGCACCGACACGGTGTGCTGGGTGAAGACCATCCTCACCGGACCGTATGACGGCCAGACCCACTCCTATGACGGCTTTGTCCTGCGACCGGCACCCGGCGGCTGCGAGCTGACCTTCACGCGCGCATACCGGGTCTGGCGCCTGTCCGGTCGCCTACTGCACCCGGCGATCCGGCGGCTGACACGCATAGGCATGGTGAACACCTTGGGCGCCATCGCCAGGACGGTCGCCGGCTCTCGATGAAGCTCGGCCGA
>NZ_PIZD01000045.1:0-12517 GCF_010365615.1 Actinomyces sp. 565 | reverse complement strand
TTGGCTACCGCGGTGGCTGGCGGTTGTCGCGCTGGCACGCGTGCCAGCCGGCCCTTTAGAGTGCCCAGCTTCTGGACGCGGGCATAGACGTTGGTGCACTAGGCAGCGCGCACCTCGGCTACCCGCCACGGCCCGGGCACGAGTACCAGTACCACGGCGCGCGCCGCCTGCGCCGGCACGGTACGCACCGCGCCGTCCGCGGTCATCCGCGTCGACGGCGATTGGGACTGGCGGATCTGCACCGCCCTGGCACCGTCCCAGGTGAGCGCGCAGTCGGCAGGCAGTTCTACCTCCACCACGCTGAGCACAGAGGTGTCCAGGTCCGCGACGCTCTCCCCCGCAGCCGCTAGTGCCTCCAGCGTTGCGGTATCGGCCTCCGCAGCGGGCGAGCCGGGCACAGTCGTCTCCGCCAGCGCTGCGGGATCGGCCGCATTCAACGCAGCATCGCGCCGTGCCGTGAGGTTTACCACCACGTCGGTCAGGGACTCATCCCCGGTCTGCGCCGACTGCTCCGACTGCACCGGCTGCGCGGACGCGCTGGCCTGCACGTCAGAAGGCGGTACTACGTGTGCGGCCGGTCCCACGCCTAAGAGCCCTGCCGCCGCAATAGCGCCCAACAGCCCGACGAGGCAGGCTCCAGCCAGTCGCGCCACTGCGGCAACGCGACTGCGGCGGCGCGGGCGCAGCCGCCGCGAGGCGACGACGCGGGTGGGCCTGGCTGCCGCCGCGCGCAAGGCACCCGCGGCCAGGCGGGCGCCATCGGGCAGGACCAGGCGCCCTGGCCTGGCGATCTCGTGGGCGCGAGCCGCCAGGGCACGGGCGCTGGGACGCGATTGCGGGTCGGGGTCCAGCGCGTCGGCGAGGATCCGCGCCAAGCGTGTCTGCAGGGCAGCGGAGCCGGATGAGCACTCCCGCAGCAGGGCTGCAAGGGCATATACGTCGGATGCTGGCGTCGCCGGCCCGCCGCTGCGTCGCTCAGGGGCCGCGCAGCCGTCGGTCCCAGTTTCCAGCACGCCGCCGAACAGGTCCACCAGCACCAGCCCGCCCTCGGTGGTGACCATGATGTTCGCCGGCGAGACGTCCCCGTGCGCCACACCGTGAGCGTGCAAGTGGGCCAGAGCACTGCCGACGTCGTCCAGGACCCGGGCGGCCTCGGCGCGGGTCAGTCCGCCGCGCGCCCCGAGGACCACGGCAAGGTCTGCGCCGGTGACCAGGTCTACCGTGACGGCTGCGCGGTCTCCGGGAAGAAAGATGACGTCGCGCACGGGAGCGATGCCGGGGTGGACCAGCGTGCGCATCTCATTAAGACGGCGCAGTGTGCGCGCACCGCCGGCGTCATCGGGCAGGTCGAGCAGGTGTATGACCACGTCGCGCCCGTCGGCGTCCAGGCCCCGGCGCGGTGCGCGGCGCCCCGGCGTGTCAGAACCCATGGGTGCCCCGACCGCGAGTCCCGAGCCGGTGAGGGCGTCCAGGAGCTCAGGGGGTAGCGCGTGGGCGGCGTCGCCCCGGTGCTCCGGCCGGCGGCGGCCGCGGTGTTGTCTGGTTCCCATGACCACCATGGTCCCCGGCTGTCCCGGCCACGGCCAGAGGCAATTGCCGACCTGTGGATAACCCGTCACATCTTCCCTTCCCGGTCGTGGCCGGAAAGGCCTTTTTACGCGGCTAGGCCCCGTCGGCGGCTCGGTCGGCTGTGGGCCTGTCCCGCCCGGGAGGGAGTCGTCTAGGCTGCCGCCGTGCAGCAACTGGAGCGAGTCGACGTCGGCCTGGGGTCCAGGCTGGTGCCCTTCTCGGAAGGACTGGCTCTTCAGCAGCAGGTCCACGCCGCGGTAGCCGCTGGCAGGCCCGGCACGGTTCTGCTGCTGGAGCATGAGAGCGTGTACACGGTGGGGCGCAGAACCCACTCATGGGAGCGTCCCGAGGGCCCGCGGGTGGGCCCCGAGCAGGTGCCCGTAGTAGACGTTGACCGGGGAGGCAAGACCACGTGGCACGGTCCGGGGCAGCTCACGGCGTATCCGATTATTCGCCTCGCGCCGCCGATCGACGTCATCAAGTACGTGCGTGCGCTGGAAGCGGCGGTGATGGAGGTCTGTTCGGGTCTCGGTGTGAGCACCGTGCGTGTCAAGGGCCGCTCGGGAGTGTGGGTTCCGGCCGGCCTGAGGCACGACGGCAGCCGCGCGCCGGAGCGCAAGATCTGCGCCCTGGGGGTCCGGGTCGCCCGGGGCACGACCATGCACGGTATTGGCCTGAATGTCGCCCCCGATCTGGCCGCCTTTGACCTGGACCGTATTATTCCCTGCGGGATTACCGATGCCGGGGTTACCTCACTGGCCGCGGAGCTCGGCACCCGCTACGACTCCCTCCAGCTAGCCGGCCCGCTTATGTCCGCGCTGAGCAAACACCTGGCCCCGCTGATGGCCGACGCCTAGCACCGTTATCGGCGACACCCGGGCGACATCGTGGGCCCTCGGTCCCACTTCTCGCGGCAGCGGGCGTAAGCTGAGCAAACCATGGTCCTACGTTCCAGAGGAGTGCCAGTGCCCGACGCCGTCGCACCCGAAGGCCGCCGCCTGCTGCGCGTGGAGGCGCGCAATGCCCAGACACCGATCGAGCACAAGCCGAAGTGGCTGCGCACCCGCGCCGAGGTCACCGAGACCTACCAGGACGTGCGCAACCTGGTGCGCAGCAATGACTTGCATACCGTCTGCGCCGAGGCGAACTGCCCCAACGTCTACGAGTGCTGGAACGATCGCGAGGCCTCCTTCCTGGTTGCGGGCAGCATGTGCACGCGCCGCTGCGACTTCTGCAACATTGCCACCGGACGCCCCACGGAGTATGACCCCGGCGAGCCGGAGCGAGTAGCCAAGTCAATCGCCGAGATGCGGCTGCGCTACGCCACCGTGACTGGCGTGTGCCGCGATGACCTGCCCGACGGCGGTGCCTGGCTCTACGCCGAGACGGCCCGGCAGGTGCACGCACGCGTCCCGGGCTGCGGGATCGAGCTGCTGGTGCCGGACTTCCGGGGCCGCCAGGATGCCCTGCAGGAGGTCTTCAGCTCCCGCCCCGAGGTGTTCGCCCACAACCTGGAGACGGTGCCGCGCATCTTCAGGCAGATCCGCCCGGCCTTCTCCTATGAGGGCAGCCTGGACGTGCTGGCACGCGCGTCACGGGCGGGGCTGCTGACCAAGTCGAACTTGATCCTGGGAATGGGTGAGACCCGTGCCGAGATCGAGCAGGCGATTGCGGACCTCGTGGATGCGGGCGTCAACATCCTGACGATCACCCAGTACATGCGGCCGTCCAAGCTGCACCACCCGATCGACCGCTGGGTCAAGCCGCAGGAGTTCGTAGAGCTGGCGGCCCTGGCGGAGCAGATGGGGATCAGCGCGGCCATGAGTGGCCCGATGGTGCGCTCCTCCTACCGCTCCGGCATGCTGTGGGCGCGGGCCATGCAGGCCACGGGCCGGCCGATCCCGGACAACATGCGCGACCTGGCCGAGCCCGGCACCGCCCGTCAGGAGGCCTCCTCCCTGCTCGCCGGGCGCCAGGCCTCCTGACGGCCGCCGTCGTCGGCTAGAGTTGTAGGCGTGAGCACAGCCCAAAGCGCCCAGCCGAAGAAGAAGCGGCGCCTCGCACAGGTAGCCCAGAACCTCAAAGACTCCTATACGATCTCGCGGCGCAGTTACCCGTGGATCGGGTGGGCGCTTCTCGGCATCGCGGTGGCCCTGCTGGTGCTTGCCGGGGTGCTGGCCGCCGTTACCAGCCAGGCGCTGTGGTACTGGCTGCTGATGGCCGTGGTGTTCGCGCTCATGGCGGACATGGTCGTGCTCAGCCTGGCGACGCGCCGCGCCTCCTACATGCAGATCGAGGGGCGCCCCGGAGCCGTCAAGGCAGTGCTAGACCAGGCCGGCCGCGGCTGGTACGTGGAGGAGCAGCCGGTCGCCTTCAGCCCCAAGGGGCAGGACCTTGTGTGGCGGCTGGTGGGCCGCCCGGGCGTGGTGCTTGTGGCAGAGGGCTCCCCCGGCCGCACCCAGCACCTGATTGAGGAAGAGAAGAAGACCCTGCGGCGCATCCTGTCCACCGTGCCGGTGCACGTCATCTCCGTCGGCACCGCGGAGGGGCAGGTCAGGCTCATCCACTTGGAGCGCACTCTGCGGCGGCTGCCCACCAAGCCCACCAAGCTGACCAACACCGAGATCGACCGCGTGGCCAAGCGCCTGTCCTCCCTGTCCTCTAAGGGCCTGCCGATCCCGAAGTACCTGGACCCCAACAATATCCGCCCCGACCGCCGGGCGATCCGGGGCCGCTGACTCCCCCGCCGCCCGCACGCAACCCCATCCGCGCAGCGGCGAAACACCGCGGACACATTCGCGCCACCTTCGCGACACTACGCTGCCCTAGTCTGCCTGCACCCGCGGCGTGCTCACCAGACTCATACCCCGTTGGAGGAACTACATGTTCAGTGACGCTTCAGAAGCGCTGGCCTACATCGAGCGCGAGGGGGTGCAGCTGGTCGATGTGCGCTTCTGCGACTTGCCCGGGGTCATGCAGCACTTCACGATTCCGGTGGCCGCCTTCAAGGATGAGGCGCTCACCGACGGCCTCATGTTCGATGGCTCCTCGATCCGCGGCTTCACCGCTATCCACGAGTCGGACATGAAGCTCATCCCCGATGTCACCACTGCCTTCCTGGACCCCTTCCGCGAGCAGCGCACGCTGGTGATCAACTTCTCGATCGTGGATCCCTTCACCGACGAGGTCTACGCCCGCGACCCGCGTTCGATCGCCGCCAAGGCGGAGGACTACCTGCGCTCCACCGGCATTGCGGATACCTGCTACATCGGCGCCGAGGCCGAGTTCTACCTGTTCGACTCCATCCAGTACGAGACCACCCCGGCCTCCACCCGGTACCTGATCGACTCGGCGGAGGCGGCCTGGAACACCGGCCGCGATGAGCCGGGTGGGAACAAGGGGTACAAGACCGCTTTCAAGGGCGGCTACTTCCCCGTGTCCCCCAATGACCAGATGGCCGACCTGCGCGACCGGATCGTGAGCACCTGCATTGAGTCCGGGCTCGCGATCGAGCGCGCCCACCATGAGGTGGGCACCGCCGGGCAGCAGGAGATCAACTACCGCTTCGCCTCCCTGCTGGCCGCGGGGGACGACATGATGAAGTTCAAGTACATCGTCAAGAACGAGGCCTGGCGCAACGGCAAGACCGCCACCTTCATGCCCAAGCCGATTTTCGGCGACAACGGCTCCGGCATGCACACCCATCACTCGCTGTGGAAGGACGGCAAGCCGCTGTTCTTCGACGCGCGCGGCTACGGGCAGCTGTCCGACCTGGCCCGTTGGTACATCGGCGGCATACTCCGCCACGCGCCCAGCCTGCTGGCCTTTACCAACCCTTCGGTCAACTCCTTCCACAGGCTAGTGCCGGGCTTCGAGGCGCCGGTGAACCTGGTGTACTCGGCGCGCAACCGCTCCGCCTGCATCCGCATCCCGGTTACGGGCTCCTCCCCCAAGGCCAAGCGCATCGAGTACCGCGTGCCCGACCCCTCGGCCAACCCGTACCTGGCCTTCGCGGCCACGCTAATGGCCGGCATCGACGGCATCCGCAACCGGATCGAGCCGCGCGAGCCCGTGGACAAGGACCTGTACGAGCTGGCTCCCGAGGACTACCACGACATCGACAAGCTGCCGGGCACGCTCGACGAGGCCCTGGAGGCGCTTGAGGCGGATCATGACTACCTGACCGCGGGCGACGTGTTCACCTCGGACCTGATCGAGACCTGGGTCGATTACAAGCGCACCAATGAGATCGCCCCTATGCGGCAGCGCCCGCACCCCTATGAGTTCGAGCTCTACTACGACCTGTAGGCCGCGCCTCACGTCGACGCCGGCCCGACTGTTTGCATATCTATGCTCTGTTATGGATATCCTGTCGGTGGCTTTGGTCCGCTACCAGAAGGAGCCGTGTGATGACATCCGCCCTTGCCCGCGGGGCACGCCTGGTCGGCGGGTTGTGCCTGGCGCTCACACTGACGCTGCCGCTGTCCGCCTGCACGAATGCCGCCGACTGGCGATCCTCCCAGGCCGCCGGTGACGGCGCCTTCACTGGCTATGACACCTCCGGCATTCAGGCGCAGGAGGACATCATCGCCATGCTTCCCGAAGGCGCCCTGGCGGACGGCGTGCTGGACGTGGCCGCCTCCACGGACTACGCGCCCGCGGAGTTCCTGGACACCGACGGCACCGCAATCGGCTACGACGTGGACCTGACTAAGGCCATTGCCGCCGTCCTCGGGGTGGACTCCACCACGCATACCGCCGAGTTCGACTCCATCATCGCCGCCATCGGCTCGAAGTACGACGCCGGCATCTCCTCCTTCACGGTCACCGCCGAGCGCGAGTCCGCCATGGACATGGTGGCCTACATCAACGTGGGCTCCCGCTTCAACGTGGTGGCAGGAAACCCCGAGGGCGTGGACCCCTCCGACCACATGAACCTGTGCGGCCTGACCATCGGGGTGCAGACCGGTACCGCCCAGGAAGACGCGATGAACGCCGACTCCGCCGCCTGCACCGATGCCGGGCTGCCCGCGATCTCGGTGCGCTCCTACTCCTCCCAGTCGGAGGCCACCACGGGCCTGATTGGGCACGTGGTTGATGCCGTCTACTCCGACTCCACGGTGGCGGGATACGCCGTCGAGCTGACTGATGGGGCGGTGGAGACCGTAGGTGAGATCGAGGACGCCCTGCCCCAGGCCATTGTCCTGACCAAGGACGATCCGCAGTTCAACGCCGCCATACAGGCGGCCGTCCAGTACCTCATGGATTCCGGAACCTGGGAGGAGATCCTGAATGCGTGGGGCATTGAGGACGCCGCTCTTACCACCGCCGAGCTGAACCCGAACGTGGAGCAGTGATCACTACCATGACAACTCAGCCCGCTTCCGCCGCGGCTCTGTCCGGCACCGAGCAGCCGGTGCAACTGAACCGCCCCAAGCCGGTGCCGCGGCCCGGCACCTGGATCAGCGCCACGATTGTGGCCGTCCTGGGCGCGATGTTCATCCACGCACTGCTGACCAATGAGAAATTCCACTGGGGCACCGTGTGGTTCTTCTTCCGGGAGGTGCACGTGGTGCGGGCGGTCGGCTGGACACTGCTGCTGACCTTCCTGGCCATGCTGATCGGCATTGTGCTGGCGGTGACGACGGCGGTTATGCGGCAGTCCTCCAATCCGGTGCTGCGCGGCGTGTCACTGGCGTACCTGTGGTTCTTCCGCGGCACCCCGATATACACCCAGCTGGTGTTCTGGGGGGCGCTGTCGGCCCTGTACCAGTACCTGAGCCTGGGTATTCCCTTCGGGCCGGAGCTGATCACCTTCCGCACCACCACGGTGTTCACCCCGTTCGTGGCGGCGGTGCTGGGGCTGGGCATCAATGAGGGCGCCTACCTGTCCGAGATCGTCCGCTCCGGCCTGGCCAGCGTGGACCCCGGCCAGACCGAGGCGGCCGGTGCACTGGGCATGAGCAAGGGGCAGATTCTGCGCCGTATCGTGCTGCCGCAGGCCATGCGGGTGATCGTGCCGCCCACCGGCAATGAGACGATCTCCATGCTTAAGACCACCTCGTTGGTACTGGCGGTCCCCTTCACCCTGGACCTGACCTTCGTCACCAACTCGTATGCCTCCTACACCTACCAGACGATTCCCCTGCTGATCGTGGCGGCCCTGTGGTACATCATCATCACCTCGATCCTGATGGTGGGGCAGCACTTCATAGAGCGCTACTACGGCCGTGGCTTTGACGGCTCGTCCAAGTCCAGCGGCGGGCGGGGCATGTCCGCCCGCCAGCAGGCGATTCTCGACTCACACACCACCAAGGACTCCCCCTTCCTGGAGGTCACCCCATGAGCACATCGAACACGGCCGCGGCGGCGCAGTCCGGCGTCCCCAAGGTGCGTATTGCCGGCCTGCACAAGTTCTTCGGGGAGCTGCACGTCCTGAAGGGCATCGACCTGGTCGTAGAGCCCGGTTCGGTGACGGTGCTGGTGGGCCCCTCTGGGTCCGGCAAGTCCACGCTGCTGCGCTGCATCAATGAGCTGGAGACCATTGACGCCGGACGTGTGTGGGTGGACGGAGAGCTGATCGGCATGCGGGAGGAGCAGCGCCCGGACGGCACCGTGCAGCTGCACGCCCTGACGGATAAGCAGCGCGCCGCGCAGCGTTCCAAGATCGGCATGGTCTTCCAGCGCTTCAACCTGTTCCCCCACATGACGGCTCTGGGCAATGTCATTGAGGCTCCGATCCATGTGCGGCACATGCCCAGGGAGCAGGCACGTGCGCGCGGTGTGCAGCTGCTGGAGCGGGTGGGGCTGGGCGACCGGCTGGACCACTACCCCTCGCAGCTGTCGGGCGGGCAGCAGCAGCGGGTGGCGATCGCCCGGGCGCTGGCGATGGACCCGGAGCTGATGCTCTTCGACGAGCCCACCTCCGCCCTGGACCCCGAGCTCGTGGGCGAGGTGCTGCAGGTGATGCAGGACTTGGCGGCCGACGGCATGACCATGGTGGTGGTCACCCACGAGATGGGCTTCGCCCGGGAGGTCGGCGATCAGCTGGTCTTCATGGACGGCGGCCTGGTGTGCGAGTCGGGCAACCCGCTCGAGGTACTGGACCACCCCACTCAGGAGCGCACTCAGGCCTTCCTCGCGTCCGTATTGTGACCAGGTTGCGTGTGCCGCCCCTCCAGCTGCCGCTAGAGTGATCTGCGACACCTTCATTCCCACCGCTTCCCTGGAGCCTCATGGACACGCAGCTGATCAACGGTCGTATTGGTGACCAAGAGGTCCTCATTGAGGTTGTTCGTGCCCCCGGACGCGAGGAGCTGGCCGGTGTGCGGGACCGTGCGGCGGATCTGTTCGAGCGGGCAGGGGACGTGATTGAGGCCGCAGCGCATCAGGCCGCAGATACGGTCCGTCGAGTGTGCGACCAGGCGGAGCCACCCGATGAGATTACGATCCAGATGGGACTGAGCCTGTCTACCACTGGCACTGTCGTCGTCGCCTCCTCCACTACCACGGCTTCGCTGGCGGTATCCATGAAGTTCACTAACGTCTCCGGCAACCGGGGCGCCGTATGACAGCCGCCGCGGTGCCCGGTTACCTCGGGGTGGTTCTGAACGAGTCCGATGAGGCTGTTGGCACCTGCTGGTTGGCAAGTCCCGGGAAGGTGGTCACCGCGGCGCATGTTCTGAGCGCCGTCGGCGTGAATCTGGTGCAAGCGCACGCCGCACTGGCGGTACCCGACGCCGCAGCACCCGTCCCCGAGGGGAACTCCCCCGCTCCGCAGATCCGCCTGCGTCAAGGCTTGAGTTCCACCGCGGCAACCCTTCGCGCTCGCGTCCTGCACCTAGACCTGGTTCTGGACCTGGCCCTGCTAGAGGTGGAGGCCTCAACTTGGTCGGCCGAGCCAGCACGGCTCGCAACCACCGCTGGGATACAACCTGGTGCCGCCGTAAGCATTACCGGCGTCTCCAGGCGCCCCGATACTGCTGCCGAGCGCGTTGTTACTGCATCCAGCACCAGCGGACAGTTGGACGGCTGGGATTCCTCCAACGACGGCGCTGTTGAGCATTTGACCGTGAAGGCCTCCGGCGCGCAGCCGGGAATGTCGGGAGCGCCGGTCGTGCTGGCCGACGGCGGGGCTGTCATCGGCATGGTGACGAGCCGCTACAACTCCCCCGACGGCTGGGGCCGCGACCGGGTGTTCGCCGTCGGCGCGGAGTCGGTGGTCAGGTCATGCCGCCGCTGGCTGGAGGTTGAGCTTGAGGGTGAGCCGCGTCCCACCGAGGCCTTGCAAACGAAGATTCGCCTCGGGCCGGGTGACTTGGTAACAGTCTCCTGTTCGGCGCTGAGCGTCGAAGCGAGCGCGACGGTTAGTTCCAAGGCTGAACTGTTTGGTCCTGCGGAACGCCTACGGCTGGCTCGGGTCGGCCGCCCACTACCGGCGCATCATTCAGCGACCCAGGATCGGGACCGCACCCCACTGTTGGATGCGCTGGATGAGATGGGCGCCGCGCTCGCACGGGTCTTCCTGCCGGGTAAGGCTGGAGCAGCGCTCTCCCAAATCATTGCCAAGGCTGAGGCTCAGACCGTGCCCGTGGAGCTGGCGCTTGACGTCACCGCACGGCAGGACCTGCGCCACCTCCCCTGGGAGGCAATGCATGTGCCGGGAACCAGGCAGCCGCTGGCCCTGCATCACCTGGTTACCTTCTTCCGCAAGGCGGTGGCCTCCCCGGCCACGCGGCGCGTGCCCGGACCACTGCGGATTGTGGTGGCGATCGCCTCCCCGATTGAGGGCGGGGCCGATGCACTGGACTACCAGGCGGAGTTGCGGGCTATCACCACCGCCGTCCGCGAGGCGCGTAGCGCCAATGCGGGGGTCCGGATAGTCCAGTTCGCCACCACCGGGGAGATCCGGCGGGCTCTGGAACAGGAGAACCCGCACGTCCTGCACATCTCGGGTCACGGTGCCGCCGGCTTGCTCGTACTCGAGGACGAGCGAGGTGCCGCCCGGCGCGTCAGCGCGCAGGAGCTCATTAAGGAGGCAATCCCGGTTGGCGGTATGCCGCCGCTGATTTGCCTGGCCGCCTGTGAGACCAATGCGTCTGCGGATGCAGAGACTGCCTCCTTCGCCGATGAGCTTGTGGCTGCCGGGGCGCCGATTGTCATTGGCACGGAGGACGCGGTCTCTGACCACTATGCCACCCTGGTGTTCTCCAAGGTTTACGCCGAGCTTGCTGCGGCGCCGCAGCCGGATCCTGTTTATGCCCTGGCCCAGGCGCGTCGTGAGGTCGGACGGATATGCGCCGAAAGCTCGAATCCGCGCCATCAAACCGAGCAGGTGCTGGCGGGCTGGAGCGTGGTAACCGTCCAGGCCTCCAGCTGCGGGCAGCAGATCACCGCGCCACCAGAGAAGAAAGCGCAGTCGTCGGTGCCGCTGGCTTCCGTGCGCGCGATGAACTCACTGCCCTCGTTGGGCACCGGATTCTTCGTGGGACGACGCCGGGAGCAGCTGCGCGTGCCCCGATTGCTGCTCTCCGATACCCATGCCGGCGTGGTGTTTCACGGGATTGGAGGCATCGGAAAGTCAACACTGACCGCAGAGGTCCTCCGCCGTACCGCTGAGCTGCAGCCGGTGCTTGTGGTTGATATGAGTGGCACGGTATTAGTTGAGGAGCTCTTCCAGCGCATCGTGTCCCGCCTGCGCATCACCTTCAGTGATCAGCTCACCGATCCCGAGGTGAACCAGTTGCTGGGACTGCTGGCCAACACCAAAATCGGTTGGTCCGAGCGCCTGGAACTGCTGCAAGGCACGCTGCTGCAACAACTTCCCCTCATCCTGGTACTGGACAACTTCGAGGACAATCTCACCTTCACCGACGGCGCCTATCGCCTGACCGATCCCCTGCTTGCCGAGTTCCTGGCGCAGTTCCTGGCTGCTCCCGGCCGTGGCAGGCTGCTGGTGACCTGCCGTTACCGCTTCACCCTGCCCGAGGACGCTACGACGGCGCTGGAGTGGATTGCCCTGGAGCCCTTGAGCTTTGCCGAGACCACTCACCTGGCCTGGTCCTTGCCGCAGCTGGATGCTCTGGATATCTCCGATCTGCGTACCCTGTGGGCGGGTGTGGGCGGGCATCCCCGAACCCTGGAGACAGTGGATGCGCTGCTGAACCGGGGAGTGGGACGCCTATCCCGAATCACCACCGAGTTGCGTGGACGGCTCCGCAGCAGCCTTCCCGAAGGCGTTAGTCCGGAAGAGTGGCTGGCGGAAGGGCGCACGCTTGATGCCGCCATTGCCGACTCCGTCACGGTCGCGGCCGACGATGTGCTTCTCCCCCAGTTGCTGGAGACCCTGAGCAGCGACGCTCAACGCCTCCTGCTGGGTATGGCTGTATTCCGTGAGCCGGTCAATGCGGCCGCAGTACTCTTCGCCGTGGGCGATGAGGTTCCTCCCGCCAAGGCCTCTGCCGACGAGGATGCCTCTCTCGGCCTTCCGACCACAGATCTGCCGCTGCACGATCTGCTCCATGAGCTCGTTGGATCCACGCTGCTTACGGTCATCACTCCCGGGGACGGCGAGGACACCAGATTCTTCGTCCATCGGTGGCTGGCAGAAGCCCTGGAACGCGTTGCGGCTACCACGCGCCCGAATGCCGAGGTGGAAGAGCTCGTCGCCGAAAGGCATCGACGCGCCGCCGAGTATTGGCGTTGGAGCTACCGGATGCGCCCGCAAGATGCCAGCTCTGGTCCCATGGATGCGCACGACTTGCTCGAGGCACGGCAACACCACTCCCTCTCTGGTGACGCGGAAGCGGCCGATGATGTTGCGCAGATCGCTGCGACTATTCTTCACACCATCGGCTGGTGGGATGAGGAACACTGAGCCTTTCTCATCAGGGGAGGTTGTTGTTCAGGTTGAGTATGACTAGGGCGGTGGCGGTGATGTTGGTGATGG
>NZ_PIZD01000044.1:0-17769 GCF_010365615.1 Actinomyces sp. 565 | reverse complement strand
CGTCGCCCACACAGTGTGGGCGACGCGGCGCAACTATGCGGCGGAGTCGGTTCTAGTGCCGGTCTCGGCACGTCATTAGTGCCGGTCTCGGCACGTAACAAGTGCCGGTCTCGGTGCGATTAGGCGGGCAGGCCCGCCAGGATGGCGACGGTCGCGGATACGCCTAGCCGGGAGGCGCCCGCCTCGATCATGGCCAGTGCGTCCTCAGCGGTGCGGATACCCCCGGAGGCCTTGACGCCCAGCCGGTCCCCCACCGTGGCGCGCATTAGCTCCACGGCGTGCACCGAGGCGCCGCCCGCCGGGTGAAAGCCGGTGGAGGTCTTGACGTAGTCGGCACCCGCACCCTCGGCGGCCCGGCACACGGCAATGATCTCATCGTCGGTCAGTGCCGCGGACTCGATGATCACCTTCAGCAGCTTGTCCCCCACGGCCTCCTTGACCGCGCGGATGTCCGCCTCGACGCCCGCGTAGTCGTGCTCCTTGACCAGCTTCAGGTTGACGACCATGTCAACCTCGTCCGCGCCCTTCGCGACGGAGTCGGCGGCCTCGGCCGCCTTGACGGCGGTGGCATGAGCGCCGGAGGGGAACCCGCAGACGGTGGCCACGCGCAGGCCCTTGGGGGCCTGCACGGGCAGCTGGCTGGGGGACACGCACACCGAGTAGGTGCCCAGTTCGGCGCCCTGGGCGATCAGCTCGGCGACCTGCGCGCCAGTGGCCTCGGGCTTGAGCAGGGTGTGGTCGATGATGGCGGCGACTTCCGCACGGGTGGTCATGGCGTTCCTTTCTCTGGATTGTTCTGGGTCTGCTGCAGGCCGGTTTCAGGCCGGTTGTAGGGCACGGGGCGGCGGTGGGGCGATCACGGCGAGCACACGCGGCCAGTAGCCCAGCTCGCGGGGACCGGGCCCGCGCTGCGCGCGTGGGGCCAGCAGGTCCAGGGCGCGCACGACGCCGCTGGAGGGGTCGTAGAGGTGGGCGTGGCCGGGGCCGGGGTCCTGCCGCCCGATGGCTTTCCAGGGCAGCGCCAGCACGTAGTGCCGCGGGACTGCGGGGATCGCGTTGATGATTCGGTTCAGATTCAATAGGCGCCGGGCCCCTCCGGCACCATCGGCATGGCGTACCGGCGGTCCTCCCGTAAGCAGAATTACGGGGACGCCGACGGCAAGCAGCTCTCGCGTGCCCGCCACGACGGCGCCCCAGCCGGCGCCCCGGTCGTCCACCCAGGTCACGGTGCAGGCTTCGATGTCGGGTCGCACCCGCCGCAGTACGCGCGTCAGCTCGGCGGCGACGGCCCACGGGGTCGAGCCCAGCCTACTAGTCCAGGGCAGGGGGCCCAGTGGCCCTCCCGCATGCCGGTTCATGGCACGCTGCAGGCTCCGCTGGAAGGCGGCCAGAGTCTCCTGCAGGACTCGGCCCGGGCGGGCGGTGCCGGGGACGGGAGTCTGCACACCGGCGCTGGGACCGCCGAGCAGGAGGCGGGCCGCCAGAACCGCAGTTGCTCCACAGGTGGTGCCGTCGCACTGGGCAAGAGTGACGGCGCCACCGGCGGTGGTGAAGCCACCCACGCGCAGACGGGCGTTCACCACACGCGCCCCGGGCAGCTCGGCGGCCGACGTGCGGGAGTCCACCACGGCCTCTTCAGACAATCCGGTCCAGCACCACGCCGACGCGGCGGCGGGCCACGGCCTCCCGGGCCTCCGGAGAGTCGGCGGGGCGCACGGCGATCGCGTCCTCGAGCGCGGCGCGGGCGCGCTCGAAGCGCTCCGGGGTAGCGGTGTGCAGGGTGAGCAGCGGCTGGCCGGCGCGCACGGTGTCACCCGGCTTGGCGTGCATTTCGACGCCGGCGACTGCCTGCACCGGGTCCTCCTTGCGGGCTCGGCCGGCCCCCAGGCGCCAGGCGGCCACCCCCACGCCCAGGGCGTCCAGGCGGGTGAGCACGCCGTCCACGGCGGCAGTGACGGTCTCGGTCTCGGGAGCCACGGGCAGGGGGGCGTCGGGGTCGCCGTCCTGGCGGCGGATCATCTCCCGCCACACGTCCATGGCGCGCCCGTCGCCCAGGGCGGCGCGCAGCTCGTCCGCGTCCACGGTGTGCCCGGCCGCGGAGAGCATCTCGCCCGCTAGCGCCACGGTCAGGTCGACGACGTCGGCCGGTCCCCCACCGGAAAGCACCTCGACGGCCTCGCGCACCTCCAGGGCGTTTCCGGCGGTCAATCCCAGCGGCGTGGACATGTCGGTGAGCAGGGCGCGGGTGGTCACGCCGGCGTCCGTGCCGAGCGCCACCATGGTCTGCGCGAGTTCGCGCGCCTGGTCGATCTCCTTCATGAAGGCGCCGGAGCCGACCTTGACGTCCAGGACCAGCGCGCCGGTGCCCTCGGCGATCTTCTTGCTCATGATGGAGGAGGCGATCAGCGGCACACAGGAGACAGTAGCGGTGGTGTCCCGCAGCGCGTACAGCTTCTTGTCGGCAGGGGCCAGCCCGCTGCCGGCGGCGCAAATAACGGCGCCGGGACCGTCGGCGGACAGCATGTCCAGGATCTCGTCGTTGCTCAGCGCCGCCCGCCAGCCGGGAATGGACTCGAGCTTGTCCAGGGTGCCGCCGGTGTGGCCCAGGCCGCGGCCGGACAGCTGCGGAACACTGACGCCGAAGACAGCCACCAGCGGCGCCAGCGACAAGGTGATCTTGTCACCCACTCCGCCCGTGGAGTGCTTGTCCGCTGTAGGGCGTCCCAGGGCGGAAAAGTCCATGCGCTCCCCGGAGCGGATCATGGCGTCGGTCCAGCGGGCGATCTCGCCCCGGTCCATGCCGTTGAGGTAGATCGCCATGGCCAGGGCGCTCATCTGCTCGTCGGCGACCACGCCGCGGGTGTAGGCGTCGACCACCCAGTCGATCTGGGCGTCTGTGAGCCGCTGGCGGTCGCGCTTGGCAGCGATCACGTCAACGGCGTCGAAGGGCTCCACCGCCGGGGACGTTGGGGCGGCGGGGGCGGAAGACGGTTTGACGGATGCGGTCACGGCCGGTCTCCTTCAGGTAGGGGTGCGGCTGTGCCGGTGACCCGCTCGATGTCGGCGCTGGTGAAGCGGTCGGGGAGCACCTGGTCAATGCTCATGACGCCCGACGGCAGGTCCAGCAGCATGTCCGGGTGGGCGTGCTCGGACAGCACTTGGCGGCAGCGGCCGCACGGGGAACAGGGCCGCGCGTCGCCGTCGACGCACACGAAGGCGACCAGGCGGCCTCCACCGGTGCGTACGAGCTCGGAGACCAGCCCGCACTCCGCGCACAGGGTTACCCCGTAGCCGGCGTTCTCCACGTTGCAGCCGGATACCAGACGGCCGTCGTCGACCAGGGCGGCGGCCCCCACCCGGAAGTGGGAGTAGGGCGCGTAGGCGCACCGCATGGCCTCTGTGGCCAGTGCCCGCAGCCGCGCCCACATGTCCGCGTCGACGGCGGGCACGGAGTCGGAGACGGCCCGGGCCGGCCCGGCCGGGTGGTTGTCGGCGCCGATCACGGGTACGGGACCCCCTCGGCGGCAGGGGCGCGCACGCGCCCCACGAAGCCGGCGACGGCGAAGACCGTCACGATGTAGGGGATCATAAGGATGATGTTCGCCGGGATCGGGGAGCCGATGACGGACAGCGTCTGCCCCACCGCAGTGGCGAAGCCGAATAGGAGCGCGGCGTACAGGGTGCCCACCGGGTTCCAGGCGCCCAGGATCATGGCGGCCAGGGCGATGTAGCCGTTGCCGGATGACATGTCCTTGGTGAAGGCCAGGCCGGAGCCAACGGTGAAGAAGGCGCCGCCCAGGCCCGCCAGCGCGCCGCCCAGCATCAGGTTGTTCACGCGGGTGCGCATGACGTTGATGCCCACGGTGTCCGCGGCCCGCGGGTGCTCGCCGCAGGCACGCATGCGCAGGCCCCAGCGGGAGCGGAACAGCATGAAGGACAGCACCGCGACGGCCGCGTACATCAAGTACACCAGAATCGTCTGCCGGAACAGCACCGGGCCGATGATCGGGATCTGGGAGAGCACCGGGATCGGCAGGGTGGGCAGGCGCATGGAGGCGTTCAGCCGCGCCGGGTTGTCGGTCAGCACCGTGGAGAACAGGAAGCTAGTCAGGCCGGACACGAACACGTTGAGGACCACGCCGACCACGATCTGGTTGACCCGGTACTTCAGTCCGAACAGGGCAAGCAGCAGGGCTACCAGGATACCGGCGAAGGGGGCGGCGATCATGCCGGCCCAGGCGGAGCCGGTGATCGATGCGACCACCGCGCCCAGGAAGGCGCCGCCCAGCAGCTGGCCCTCGATGGCGATGTTGATGGTGCCCGAGCGCTCCCCCACCACGCCGGCGAGCCCGCCGAACACCAGCGGCACGGACAGTGCGAGGGTGGAGGACAGGATTGTCACCAGCGGGATGACGGTGGGGCGTCCGGCGCCGGCCCAGGTGAGGAAGGCGATGATGAAACTGGCTCCCAGCACCAGCCCCGCCCAGTTGGGGATCGGTGCACGGCCCACGGCACGCATCCACATGTAGGCGGTGATCGCCGCAGCCAGCAGCACCATCACCACGATCACGGGGCGGGAGCCGAGGGTGAGCGCGGGAATCTTCAAGAAGTCGGCCTTGGTGGCCAGCTGGAAGCGAGTGTCGCCGTGGCTTAGCAGGCCCATCAGCAGTTCCAGAACGACTACGACGGTGCCGGTGATCGGCAGCTTGTAGGCGATCGGCTCGACGACGACGGTCGGCTCCGTTCTCGGGCTGGCGTCGCGGGTCGGAGCGGCGGTGGGTGAGGCAGTCATGGCTCAGGCCTCCTTCTTCTCAACGGCCGGGCCGGCGACGGCGGCAGCGTCGACGACCTCGCGGCGGCTCCGCCGCCAGGAGCCGGGTGCGGGCAGGTGGTAGATGGCGCGCACCAGCGGCGGGGCCGCGATGAACAGCACGATCATGGACTGCAGCACCAGCACGATGTCGATCGGGGTACCGGTGGCGGCCTGCATGGTGGTTCCGCCCGCGGTCAGGGCACCGAACAGCAGCCCGGCCAGCACGGTGCCCTGCGGGGTGGAGCGGCCCAGCAGGGCCACGGTCATGGCATCGAAGCCGATGCTGCCCGCCACCGAGCCGGTCAGGTAGTGCTGGGTGCCGAGCACCGGGGCGGTTGCCGCCAGCCCGCACAGGGCACCGGAGACGATCATGACCAGGGCGGTGATCCGGGGCACGTTGATGCCTGCGGTCAGCGCCGCCTGCGGGTTCAGGCCGGTGGCGCGGAACTGGAAACCGATCTCGCTGCGCTCCAGCAGCCACCACACGAACAAGGCGGCCAGCAGGGCCACGATGAAGCCCAGGTGTAGCCGGAAGGGACCGCCGATCAGTTTGGGGTACTGGGCGCTAGCCGCCACCGGCAGTGACTTGGGGTTGGCGTTGCCCGCACCGATGAAGGTGGCCGTGGTGAGCAGATGCGCTATCAGGTAGGCGGCAACGGAGTTGAGCATGATGGTGGTGATGACCTCGCTGGCACCGGTGGTGGCGCGTAGCACGCCGGGGATGGCTCCCCACAGGGCGCCGCCGAGGATGGCGCCGAGCACCGCCACCAGCATGTGCAGCCCGCTGGGCAGGTTCCAGGCGAAGCCGACGTAACCGCCGACGATGGCGCCGAGGATGATCTGCCCCTGCCCACCGACGTTGAACAGGCCGGCGCGGAAGGCCACCGCCATGCCCAGGCCCGCCAGGATCAGCGGCGTGGCCACGGTGAGGGTTTCGGTGATGGGGCGCCACATGCGCGCGACCGAGGATGCTTGCCAGTCGAAGATGCCGCCGCGGACCATGGCCGCGTAGGCGTCCACCAGGCACGAGCCGACCGCACCGAAGAAGTCGCTGGGGCGTGCGAACAGGTAACCGGCGGTGGTGCGCACGTTGTCGTCGGCGAGCAGGATCAACAGCGAGCCGACAATCATGGCGGAGAAAACCGCAAGCACGCCCATAAGGACGTTGGACTCGGCGATCTGCCGCAGTACACCCGGCTGCTCCGGCTGATTGTCCGTGTGCTGGGCGGGTGGGACGACGGACGGCCGACCCGTCCGTGATTCCGCCTGCGCGGCGCCGTTTGGGATAGCTTCGCTCATCGGTTCTCCTCCTGGGCGCGGGCCTGGTCGAGGGGGACGCCTGCCATCATGAGGCCCAACACGTCGCGGGGTGTATCCGGCGGCACGACGCCGACGATCCGGCCGCGGTACATGACGGCTATGCGGTCTGACAGGGAGTAGATCTCATCCAGCTCGGAGGAGATGATCAACACGGCGGTGTTGTTGTCACGCTCCTGCACGATGCGCTTGTGGACGAATTCGATGGAGCCGACGTCGAGCCCCCGGGTGGGCTGTGAGGCCACCAGAACCTTGAGCTGGCGGGACAGCTCCCGGGCAAGGATCGCCTTCTGCTGGTTGCCGCCGGACAAAGTGGAGATGGGATCGGCGACGTCGGTGACGCGTACGTCGAACTCGTCGCGCAGCTGCTCAGCGTGGTTGCGGACCTTGGTGGGATTGAGGGACGGCCCGGAACCGAAAGCGGGGTCGTCGAAGCGGTCCAGGATCATGTTCTCGGCCACGGAGAATGCGGCAACCATGCCGTCGGTGGAGCGGTCCTCGGGGACGAAGCCGAGGCCGGCGCCGATGCGCTGGTGGACGCCCAGGGGGGTGACGTCCTGGCCGCCGAAGTGCACTGAGCCGACGGTGGGTGCACGCAATCCCAGCAGCACGTCGGCAAGCTCGGTCTGGCCATTGCCCTGCACCCCGGCCACGCCGACGATCTCGCCGGAGCGCACCTGCAGGCTGACGTCGTCGAGCAGAGTGCTGCCCTCATCAACCAGGCTGACATCCTTCAGCTCCAGGCCGACGCCGCCCAGCGTGGGCGCGTCCTTGTCCACCGTGAGGGAGACGGAGTGGCCGACCATGAGCCCGGCGAGCTCGGCCTGGGAGGCGGTCGGCTCGGCGCTGCCGACGACCTTGCCGCGGCGGATGACGGTGATCGTGTCCGCCACCTCGCGCACCTCGCGGAGCTTGTGGGTGATGAACACGATGGAGGTGCCGGCGGCCTTGAGGTCGCGCATGATGGCGATCAGCTCGTCGGTCTCTTGCGGGGTGAGCACGGCGGTGGGCTCATCGAGGATGAGGACCTTGGCGTCGCGGGAGAGGGCCTTGATGATCTCGACTCGCTGTTGTACGCCCACGGGCAGGTCTTCGATGTAGGCGTCCGGGTCTACGTCGAAGCCGAAGCGCTCGGAGATCTCCCGCACCTTCGCAGCGGCGGCCTTGGCGTCGATGACGCCGGCCTTGCCCACCGGCTCGTAGCCCAGGGCCACGGATTCGGCCACGGTGAACACGGGCACCAGCATGAAGTGCTGGTGGACCATGCCGATGCCGGCCGCGACGGCGTCGCCGGGGCCCTTGAAGGTGACCGGACGGCCGTCGATAAGGATCTCGCCGTCGTCGGGGTCGTACAGGCCGTACAGGACGTTCATGAGCGTCGACTTGCCGGCGCCGTTCTCGCCCAGGAGGGCGTGGATCTGGCCGGGTTCGACTTTGACGTCGATGTGGTCGTTGGCCACAAGGGATCCGAAGACCTTGGTGATTCCGCGGAGTTCGAGCAGCACTGGGGGCTCGCTTCCTGTGGGGTTCAGGCGATGGTTAACGGTGGAGTGGGCGTCGAGCAGGGAAAGACTACCGGGCCGGGCGCCAGTGACGCCGCCGCCCCGTCAAGGACGACGGCGTCACCGGGTTGAATTGGCGCAGCCCCGATCAGGACGGGTCGTAGGGCGTGGACACGTCGAGGGTGCCGTCGATGATCTGCTGCTTGAGTACCTCGACCTGCTCCTTGACCTCGTCGGGGACCCGGTCGGACCAGTCGTGGTAGTCGGCGATGGACACGCCGTCATTGGCGAGGGTGCCGATGAAGGGCTCAGAGGTGAAGTTGCCCGAGGTGGCCTCCTGGACGGTGTCGTACACGGCGGTACCGATGCCCTTGACCACAGAGGTCAGCATGTACTTGCTGCCGCCGAGGGACTCGGTGCTGAGATAGCCGTCGGCGTCCACCCAGACGATCGCGTTGTTGTCGTCACCGGCCGCCTTGACCGCCGCGATCGTGCCGGAGCCGACCGGGCCGGCCACGGGCATCACAATGTCGGCACCCTGGGAGAGGAACAGCTCGGTCAGCTGCTGGCCCATAGGAGTGTCGGTGAAGTTGCCCACGAAGGAGCCGGAGCCCGGGTTGTCAGGGTCCCAGCCGAGGACCTCGACGTTGGCGTCGTTGTCCTCGTTGTACTTCTCCACGCCCTTGGCGAAGCCCTCCATGAAGATCTGCACGGTAGGAAGGACTCCACCCCCGTAAGTGGCGACCTTGCCGCTCTCGGTGGTGCCGGCAGCGGCATAGCCGGCGAGGTAGGCGGCCTCGGCAGTGTTGAAGGTCAGCGGCTTGGCGTTGTCCAGCTCAACCAAGTTTCCCTCGGCATCGGTGAAGGGAGCGTCGATGAGCGCGAAGTTGATATCCGGGTTCTCCTGGGCGGCCGCGGCAAGGTCGGCGGCGAGGTTGAAGCCGACGCCGATGATCAGGTCGCAGTTCTGCTGTACCAGGGAGTCGACGTTGGTGGGGTAGTCGGATATGGACTGGGACTCGACGAGCTTGGTCTGCACGCCGAGGTCGGCGGCAGCGCGGTCCAGGCCCTCCTTGCCGGACTGGTTGAAGGACTGGTCGTCGAACCCGCCCTCGTCGGACACCATGCAGGCGAGGAAATCGCCGGTGTCTCCGCCGGAGGAGTCCGGGGCCGAGCCGCAGGCGGCAAGCGACAGCGCTGCGACCAGGCCGAGCGTAATGGCGGGATACTTCTTCTTCACGGTCGTGTCTCCATATGGGGTACGGGCTTGCGCCCTTGCAAGGAGCCGGCCGGGGCGGCACCGGCTCAGGCAACCAGCATAGGCACTCCCCTGAGACCTGCCACACAAACGGCACGATATCGCCGCATTGCGACCATGACGTGACCCGCGCCGCAGCTCCGCTCCAGCCCCGGCCAGTGCCGGGCGCAGCCGCATCCCAGCCGACGTCTTGCAACTCCTTGCACAACTTGCAGGTGCGGGACGAGCGGGCACCCGGTAAGCGCTCGGTCACGATCGGCCGACGTGAGGACCGGCATCGGCGGCCACGGACGCATCCCGGGGAGTCACAGCAGTGCGTCCCGATCTTCCGCCTTGAGCCGATCGACGACGCCCTTGACGTCCTGGGCGCGCTCCGGGGTGGCCACCAGCAGCGCGTCGGGAGTATCCACCACAACGATGCCGGGGGTTCCCAGCAGCACCACCTTGCGGCCGGAAGTAGAGGCGACCAGTGCCCCGGCGGCGTCGACCGCCTCGACGTCGGCCTCGCCCAGGACCGCCGCCCCGGCCGCCGGTCCCGCCGCGCGCGGGGAGACGAGCCCGGAGAGGGTGTCGAAGCCGCCGACGTCGTCCCAGCCCATGTCTCCGGGGACCGTCGCCACGCCGCCGGCGGCGGCCACGGGCTCGGCGATGGCATGGTCGATGGCGATAGCCTCCAGGGAAGTCCATACCCGCGCCATGACGGCGTCCTGCTCGGGGGTGTCCCAGGCAGCGGCGATCTCGTCTATGCCGGCTGCCAGCGCGGGCCGGTGCTCCGCCAGGTGGTCCAGGAGGACGCCGGCGCGCACCACGAACATGCCGGCGTTCCACCGGTAGTCGCCGGTAGCCAGGTAGCGGGCGGCGGTAGCGGCGTCCGGTTTCTCGGTGAAGCCGAGGACTCGGCGTCCGTCCGGCGCCCCGGGCACGTCCAGGGCGTCACCGGCGTGGATGTAGCCGAAGGCCGTGGACGGTCCGGTGGCCTCGATACCGATGGTGACCAACCAGCCCGCCGCCGCCAGTACAGCCGCCTGGCGGACCGCGCTGCGGAAGGCGGCGGCATCGGCCACCAGGTGATCCGCGGCGAAGGAGCCGACAATCGCCTCGCGCCCGTGGCGGCGGGCGATCACGGCGGCGGCCAGGCCGATGGCGGCCATGGAGTCGCGCGGGGCAGGCTCGGCCAGCAGGTTCGCCTCGGGCAGGTCCGGGAGCTGCCGGGCGACGGCGGCCACGTGGGCGGCGCCGGTGACCACCGTCGTCGTCGCCGCCAGGGGGGCCAGGCGGGTCACGGTGCCCTGCAGCAGGCTTTGCCCGGAGCCGGTCAGGTCCAGCAGGAACTTGGGGCGTCGGCGGCGGCTGAGCGGCCACAGCCTGGTGCCGGCGCCGCCGGCGGGAATGATCGCGTGGAGGACGGGGGCATCGGGTTCACCCATGACGGGCAGGGCCGCCGTACTGGCGTGCCGTTCGGGATCAAGCGCAGCGTTCACCGCGTCAGGCTAGCGGGTGCGGCTCGCGAAGGAGGGTCTCCGTGACTCCCAGGGCGGGGGTCGCCAACGAGACCCAGCTGCCGTCCGACGCCAGGCGCTGAAGGTGGATCCGGTCGACCACGAAGGCCGCCGCGATGTCGCTGCCCGAGCGCGCGGCGCGGTCAAGCGCGTCGTCGTCAACCTCGTGCGCGAGAGTTACGTGCGGGTGGAAGGGGAAACGCAGGGTGCGTCTGAGCGGCCCGTCGTCGGCGCGCAACGCCTGCTGGAGCGCATCGATAGCGCCTGCCCCCTCGGCGACGCCGAGGAAGACCACCGGGCTGACCGGCCGGAAGGTGCCGACGCCGGCGGCGCGCAGGTTGAAGGGCGCAGTCCGGGCGGCCACCCGGCTCACATGGGCCGTCACAGCCGCCAAGTCGTCCTTGTCCACCGCGGTGGGTGGCAGCAGGGTGATGTGGGGCGGTATCGCATTGCCGTGGGGGTCTCCCACGGCCGTGCGCACGCTGCGCACACGGGTCGCCCAGGGCTCCGGCAGCACGATGGTCACACCGAGGACGCATTGGCTGGGTGCGGGCACGGGAACGTCCATGAAGCGCGCGTTCCTCCGGTTCTGTTCTCGAGCACGACCAATGTCAGCTGCACCCTACCCCTATTAACAGCCTCAGGGACATCCCCGACCACCTCCCGGGTTCACCCCCGGGCAGTCCCCGAGCGGGCATACCGGGACGACCGCTTCGTCTGGCAGAATGACCTCATGTCGAGCACCGAGTCTCAAACCGCCGCCGTCGTCGGATCCGAGCCCGTCTTCTCCCCCGCGCTCACCCCACAGGAGGGTGCTGGTGCCGCCACCGCCCTGTTCCGGGACGCATTCGGCACCGAACCCGACGGCGTGTGGTACGCCCCCGGACGCGTGAACGTCATCGGGGAGCACACCGACTACAACGGCGGCCTGGCGCTGCCGATCGCGCTGCCGCATCGGGCCCACTTGGCGCTGCGTAGTCGTGAGGACCGCACCATCCGGCTGGTGTCCCCGCAGACTCGCGAGACCATCGACGTGCTAGACCTGGACGCCATCGGCCCGAAGGGCTCCCCTGGGGAGGTCCGGCATTGGAACGCCTATGTGGCCGGGGTCGCCTGGGCGCTTGAGCGCGACGGGTTCGGGCCCCTGCACGGCTTTGACGCCGCCCTTTACTCCTGCGTGCCGCTGGGAGGGGGGCTGTCCTCCTCGGCCGCCCTGGAGTGCGCCACCGCCGTAGCCCTGGATGACGTCAACGCCCTCGGCCTGGCCGGGACGGCGGAACAGCCCGACGACGCCGGCCGCGCCCGCCTGGTAGAGGCGTGCATCCGCGCCGAGAACGAGATGGCGGGTGCCCCCACTGGTGGCATGGACCAGTCCGCCTCCATGCGCTGCCGCGCCGGACACGCCCTGGAGCTGGACTGCCGGGACGGCTCGGTGGCGCACGTGCCCTTCGACCTTGCGGCTGCGGGCCTCACCCTGCTGGTGATCGACACCAAGGCCAAGCACTCCCTGGTGGACGGCCAGTACGGGGCCCGCCGCTCGGCGTGTGAGCGCGCAGCCGAGCTCCTCGGCGTGGAGCTACTGGCCGATATCCAGGCTGACTCGCTCGCGGCCGCCCTGAAGCGGCTGGAGAGCTCCGGGGCGCAGGACGCCGACGTGCTGGTGGCGCGCACTCGCCACGTAGTCACCGAGATCGACCGTACCCGCCGCCTGGTGGAGCTGCTACAGGACGGAGCGCCGCTGGCCGGGGGGAAGCTGGCTCGCGCGGGTGAGCTCATGGACGCCAGCCACGAGTCGCTGCGGGTGGACTACGAGGTCACCTGCCCCGAGCTTGACGTGGCTGTGGAAGCAGCCCGGGCGGCCGGCGCCCACGGCGCGCGCATGACCGGGGGCGGCTTCGGCGGCAGCGCCATCGCACTGGTGGACACCCCCGCCGTGGACGCGGTTGCCCGTGCCGTAGTAGACGCCTACGCGCAGCACGGGTTCGCTGCTCCCGCGTTCCTGAACGCAGTGCCCTCCGCGCCGGCCGGTCGCCTGGCCTGAGCCGGCGGCCGCGGCAGGCACCGGCAGCGCGCCCCGCACGGCCCGGGGACGAACGCGGACGCTCCGATCGTAAGTGCCACCGCGTGCCGTCTTCGCGGGGCGGGTCGCAGGGCGGTTCGCAGGACGCTGCCTCCTGAAAGAGCCGCGGGCAGTGCAGTTCAGGGCCCGATCAGGGTGGGCGCTGGGCCGTGTACGCGGCAAGCGCGGCGCCGCCTCATCCTGGCGGAGGAGACTCCCCACCCCCGCACCCGGGGGGAATCAGGGTGTTCTCCTACCTGCGGATGAGTGTGTCGGGACACAACTCGGCATAGCCTCGTGGTGTCTCGCCTGGCCCGGCATTTTGCCTGGGCTTGGCCGCACACCCGCCCCTACGCCCACTCGGCCATGACGGCCGACCGGAGGTTCGCCGTGAAGCGCTATGTCCTGCCCACCTTAAAGACCCTGATTGCCCTTGTGATCGCGCTCGCGTTGGTGAAGATCGCCTTCTTCCCCGATTCCAAGGCCGGCACAACCGTGGACATCACCCCCGGCATCGACGCCACCACGCAGACCACCGTGGTGACCACCGGCGATATCGCAAACACGGTTGACGTCAAGGGACAGATCGTGGAGGACGCCGCGGTGGAGGCACAGGCGAACCTAAACGGCGTCGTCGACTCCTTCGCAGTCAGCAAGGGAGCGACTGTCACTCAGGGGGAGCCACTGATCTACCTCAAGCAGGTTCAGCCCCAGGAGCCGACCGTAAGCGTCGATGATGAGGGCAATCCCGTGCAGACGCCAGTGGAGGACAAGGTCACCTGGTCCACCGTCTATGCCCCTGCCAGCGGCGTAGTCTCCTTCAACGTCATCCAGGACCAGGAGACCAGCGTGGGCATGGTGGTGGCTACCGTCTCCCCCGGCACGTTCTCCGCCAAGGGGACGATCACCGCCGACCAGCAGTACCGGCTCACCAACGCCCCCTCCTCGGCCACCCTCACCGTCGACGGCGGGCCGGCTCCGTTTGAGTGCACGGGCCTGAAGATTGGCACTCGGGAGACCACCTCGACCACCACCTCCGAGACCGGCGAGGTAACGACTACCACCGGCGATGGCACCACCGTTGAAGTACGCTGCGCGGTTCCCGCCCAGCAGCAGGTCTTCCCGGGTCTCTCGGTGACGATCGGCGTGGACGCCGGCTCGGCCACGGACACGCTGATCGTGCCGGTTACTGCCGTGGAGGGCAGCGTCACCAAGGGGAACGTGTGGGTGGTCACCGACCCCGCCGCCCCAGACGCCGCCGAGAAGCGGGAAGTGACCCTGGGTATCACCAACGGTGAGAGCGTCCAGGTGACCGACGGCCTGGCCGAGGGGGACGAAATCCTGCTGTTCGTGCCCAACAAGGACATCGCGCGCACCGGCGAGCCGAACACCTGCGAGCCGGACGGCTCCGCCTGCTACGACGAGAACGGCGAGGAGCTCCTGTGAACCCGTTATTGAGCATGCGGGGTATCGCCCGCACCTTCGAGGTGCCCGGCGCCCCTCCCCTGCAGATCCTCACCGACGTGAACCTAGATGTTGCAGCAGGCGAGCACGTAGCCGTCGTGGGCCGCTCGGGCACCGGCAAGTCCACGCTGCTTAACCTGATCGGTCTGATCGACCAGCCCACCTCCGGCACCTACACCGTGGAGCGGCAGGATACGCGCCGCCTGGGCGAAGCCCGCCGGGCCCGGTTGCGCGGGCGGACCTTCAGCTTCGTCTTCCAGTCCTTCAACCTCATCGCCGGGCTGTCCACCACGGAGAATGTGGCGGCGCCGCTCCTGTATGACACGGGCTCCGCCTTCTGGACCCGCACGAGGCGAGCTGAGGAGCTACTGGCCGCGGTTGGTCTGGAGGAGAAGATCGGCGCCCCCATCGGCAATTTGTCCGGGGGCGAGCAGCAGCGGGTCGCCATCGCGCGTGCCCTGGCCCGCCGCCCGCGGGTGATTCTGGCTGATGAGCCCACCGGGGCGCTCGACGTCGACACCGGCGCGCTGGTCATGGAGCTGCTCGAGCGCCAGTGCCACGAGACCGGTGCGGCGCTCATCGTCATCACCCACGACCTGGCGGTGGCCGGCCGCGCCCACACCCAGTACCGGCTCGACCACGGCGTACTCACCCCGATCACCGTGCACCACGAGCGCACCGGCGGACTGGACGAGTTCACTGAGGAGATCAACGCAGTTCCCGAGGAGGCGGCATCATGACTGGCGTATTCACCGGTTTCTTCGGCGCCCTGGTGGAGGCCTGGGCGCAGCTGCGCATTGGCAAGCTGCGAGTCATGCTGTCCCTGGTCGGGGTGGGGGCGGCGGTGGCCGCCATGACCTTCGTGATTGCCCTGGGCCAGGTGACCAGCGCGATCATCGACCAGGAGATCGCCAGCTACGCGGGCCGTCCCGGAACTGTGCGGATCGATGTCGCGCCGACCGGGCGCGGAGTCAGTGGTGACTTCACCACCGGTTCAGACGACCCCGGTGTTGCCGAGGCCATGGAGACCGCCGGAACCGAGTCCGGCACCGACACCACCGCCCGCATCACCGAGGCGCAGATGAGGCTGGTGGAGCGTTACAGTGCGAGCAGCTGGGCCACCAATTACCCGCAGCAGCTGCGGCTGGCCTTCCCCGGCGGCTCCCGCTCCGTGGAGACCAATGTTGTCAGCCTCGGATACGGCACGCTTCACCACACCGCCGTGGCGCAGGGCCGCTGGTTCTCCGCCGCCGACGAGGACGACCTCTCCCCCGCGCTGGTCGTCTCCCAGGGCTTCCTCGAGCAGCTGGGGTACACGACCCTGGATGGTCCGCTCACCGTGCGGGCCCACTCACCGGCGCGGACGACTTATACGATCGTCGGCGTGCTCAAGCCGGACGACCTGACCTGGTGCGCAGGCGACGTTGACGCCAGTGACTACTGCACCCAGTCGATCACCGCCTATGCACTGGCCGCGCCGTACGAGCGGTGGCTGAGTCAGGAGACACGTGCCGAGCTGCCGGCCCCAATCTTGGAGATCTGGGCCGGGCAGGAGCAGGAGCAGGAACTGATCAGCCTGGCAACCAAGGATCTCGATGCACAGTTCGGTGCCGGCTCCACCAGTGCCTGGTCAAACACCGCGGAAATGCAGGGCCTGGACACCAGCGGCTTCACAACCACGGTGACCATCGCGGGCGTGTTCGTCATGATCCTGGGAGCGCTCAGCCTGATCAATATCTCCATGGTGACCGTCAAGCAGCGCATCCACGAGATCGGTGTGCGCCGCTCCTTCGGCGCCACTAGCCGCCGGATCTTCTTCTCCATCATGCTGGAGTCGGTGGTGGCAACCGTGGTGGCCGGTGTAATCGGGATCGGCATCGCGATTGTAGGCATGCGTGTAGCGCCATTGGATGCGCTGCTGGGAGTAGCGGTGGAAACAAGGCCGCCGTTCCCGATGTCGGCCGCCTTGATCGGTCTTATCGCCGCGACGGTAGTGGGCGCGTTGTCCGGCATCATCCCGGCTCTGGTGGCGGTGCGGATCAAGCCGATCGACGCCATCCGCTACTGACGTCAACCGTGCTTCAACCGCGCGCGATTGCTGATCTTCCGGGCGGTGGGCTCGGCCGTCCGCACCTACACCGCGCGACCCCGGGGTGCGCTCCACGATCGCCCCGGGGTCGCGCAATGCCCGGGATCGCGAAGCGTCAGTTGCCCATGATGAACGCGCGGTGCCGCAGGCTGCCGGGGTTCATATCGGTGATGCGCACGGAGGCGACACTGGCCCAGCGCGGGCCGTGGTACAGCCAGGCGATCATGCGGGCGACGTCGTCAGCCGGGCCCTGGGCGAAGACCTCCACGTCGCCGTCGTCCAGGTTGCGCACCTCGCCCACCAGCCCGAGCCGCTCCCCCTCCTCCATGCAGGACCAGCGGAAGCCGACCCCTTGCACGCGCCCGGAGACTATGGCGTGAATCGTGCGGTGGCGATCGGACGCGGGGGCGGCGTCATTGGCTTCGCCGGAGCCTCCTGCGGCCCGGTCCCCGTCGGCGCGGGCCGCAGGAGCCTCAGCAGCTGGCTCGGGATTGCTTGGCTGGCGGCGGAAGATGTCAAAGAACCTGCGCTCCATGGCGCCATTGTCTCAGGAATACCCGCGGCCTGACAGGGGCACCGCGAGGAGCGTCGGCGCGAGCCGCCTCCCCAAACCCCCGCCGAGGTCGGTAGAAGTCACGTGCCGAGGTCGGCAGACGTTACGTACCGAGATCGGTAGAAGCGGCGCTGTCCAAATCCGCTGGCTGGTTAGGACTCGTGGCCGGGCGGACGTACACGTACACTCGGACCCCATGCGCGTAGCCACTATCAACGTCAACGGCATCAGGGCTGCAGCCCGTAAGCACATGGACTCCTGGCTGGAGTCCAGCGCCCCGGATGTACTGCTGTTGCAAGAGGTACGCGCCGACGAAGCCACCGCGGCCGCGCTGCTGCCCGGCTACGAGTCGGTGATCTGGCCGTGCCGCGTGAAGGGAAGGGCCGGCGTCGCCGTGGCGGTGCGTCAGGGTGCGCCGGTGACCGCAGGCGCGGTGCGTCGCGGCGTCTCCGCGCCCGGGAGCGAGGAGCCGGATGTGGACTCCGGCCGCTGGCTGGAGGTGGACCTGACGGCCACAAACGGTGCCGGGGCTCAAACCCCGCTGACGGTCGTGTCCGCCTACTTCCACTCCGGTCAGGTGGGTACCGTGAAGATGGACCAGAAGTATGCACACCTGAACCTGGTGGACGCGCGCATGACGACGCTGCTCGCCGATGCGGCGGCCGGCGGGCCGAACGTGCTCATAGCCGGGGACCTGAACATCGTGCGCTCCGAGCGCGATATCAAGAACTGGCGTCCCAACCACAACAAGTCCGCAGGGGTGCTGGACGAGGAGATCGCCTACCTAGAGCGCTGGTTCGGGTCCGGGTGGGTGGACGTGGCGCGCAGACTCGCGCCCGACGCGCAGGGGCCATACACCTGGTGGTCGCAGCGCGGCAAGGCCTTCGACAACGACGCCGGCTGGCGCATCGACTACCAGGTGGCGACGCCGCAGTTGGCCGAGCGGGCCCGCTCCTTCACCGTTGACCGGGCACCCAGCTACGCCGAGCGCTGGTCCGACCACGCCCCGGTCGTGGTCGACTACGACCTGTGAGGCGGTTCGCCGCTGATCACCCAGGCTCCGGTTCGGCACTAACGACGACGGTTCGTACTTTCTGGTCGACGCTTCGTACCTTCTTACGACGGTTCGGCACCTACAGGTACTGTGTTGTCTCATGACTTCTGGGACTGTTGGATCTCATGACATCTGGGAGTGTCAGAAGTCGTGAGATTCTG
>NZ_PIZD01000043.1:0-45264 GCF_010365615.1 Actinomyces sp. 565 | reverse complement strand
AGGTCGTATTCGCCGCGTGGGGGACGTTCTCGGGTTGGTGAGGTCGTACTCGGCCGGGCGCAGGGGGTCGTTTTGGGGCTGATGAGGACGTTCTCGAGCTGGCGAGGTCGTATTCGCCGCGTGGGGGTCGTTCTCGGGCCGATGAGGATGAAGGCGTTCCTCGCCGCACATGGGGCAAGGAAAGCCTATCGTCATGGTGAAAATGGGCCCTTCCGGATTTGCGGGAGTGGAGGCGGCGGTGCCTGGCGCGGGTCGCGGTGCACCCCGGGATGCGCCTACCTGCCGCTTGGTGCCGCTCGCAGGGAAGAAGGCTCGCCGACCGCAGTCGGCCCCTGCCGGCCCCGGCGGGCCGCTAACTCGGTCTCGCGTAGGAGTGCGGCGGCCAGGGACAACGTCGTCACCGCTCCAAGCGCCACCACTACGCTGGGCGTTAGCCAGCTGGCCAGGAATCCGGTCGCGCTGCCCCGGGGTGCCCACAACAGGGTCGGCACGATCATGAGCTTCAATCCGTTACGCAGCGGCTGTCCCTTGATCAGGTTGCACGCCCAGATACATACCGCTCCGTACACGGCGCCGCCCAGCAGCACGCCCGCGTAGCCGTAGTCGTAGAACAGCTCGGCGATGAAAGAGCTGCCGGTGCCCCGGCCGGTCAGGTACTGCGGTCCCAGCAGCGTGTAGGCGAAGGCATGAGTGAAGGACCCGCCGTTCAGAGCGTGCTCCACGGTGTTGCCGTGGTAGACCTGGTACCCCAGCAGCCGGGCGGGCAGCCCGGAGTGCAGGAATTCTCCCGTGTACCAGTCCCTGGGAATGAAATCCGCGTAGGTGTACGCGTTGCGCACCACCGTAGAGCTCACCCCCTGGCCGTACAAGAGCTGCAGAACCGGGTTGCGGCCCGCGGTATCAGAGGCGACCGCGCCCACACCCCGCGCCGACTCCACGGCGGTCAGCACGACTGCGACCAGCGGCACCGCGACGGCGCCGGCGATCCGGCCGATCGCGCCTATGCGCCAGGTGCCCGACGGATCTTGGCGTGCGCGCACTATCCAGTAGGCGAGGATGATAACCAGGCCGCCGACAAATGTGCCGCGCTGGCCGGTCAGCAGGCTGAGGAACAGGTAAGCCGCCCAGCCGGTAACTGCAGCCGTCACTTCGCGTCGCGGCGGGAACACCCCCAGGTGAATCGCCAGCATCAGGGGCAGCATCACCTCAATGCGGCGCAGTCCATACATGGATCCGGAGGCGTCCTCCAGATCGGAGAACTCGGTGTAGTAGGACAGGTAGCCGTTGGCCAGCACATAGCGGGCCCGCAGCCCCACTGAGATCAGCGACAGCACGAGCGTGGCCCAGAACAGGAAACGCACAATCGACGGGTCAGCCAGCACCGTGGCTCCGCGGGCGTCCAGGGCCGCGCCTGCGCGGCCGCCGCCGACGGCGCGGTCTGGACCGTGCCGGTAAGCGCGGCCGCCGCCAACGGAATCTGTGGGCGCATCGGGGCCGGGTGCAGACTCGCCACTCCGGAGCAGATGTCGTGCGCTCCCGCGCCATGCCTCCGTGGCCGTGGCACCCAGCATGATGCCCAGCAGGCTCAGTGCCAGGCACAGTTGCAGGTGCTCGGTCTGCCCCGGCGGCGCCTGGGTGGTCTCATACCGGAAGAAGTCGATCGTGATCTCGCGTCCCAGCAGCAGCAGGAAGAAGGAGACCAGGAAGGCCGCCAAGATGGTGCGACTGGCCATCCTGGCGGCGGCGAACAGGAACGCATTCAGCCACAGCAGCAGGATCAGCGTCCAGGCCACGGAGGCCTGCGTCGACAGCGCCAGGGCCACTACCACCAGGTTGCTGAGCGCCCCGACCACCACGATCCCGGGCCGCCGCCGGGCAGGGACGGCGCGGCGCCTAGACCGCCGTCGTCCCCCGCCTGCGGTGCCGGCAGGCATACTGCCGCCACCGGCCGCTGCGTCCGCAGCCGCCACGGCACCGTTCGCCGCCCTCATCTGCGTGCTCATGCCCGCCCCTGGCCGAGGCCGCGCGGTTTCACGGGGCCGGCAGGCGCGGCTCCGAGCAGGCCCGCCAGCTCGTTCGCGAAAGCGGTGTACAGGGTGCCCGCGTCGCAGCGTTCCTCCCAGGTCCGCCGGGCGCCGGTGCGCAGCTCGGCGTAGGCGTCCTCGTCCAGGCCCGCGATCTCCTCAACGGCGCTGCGCACCTGCTCCGGCGTCGGATCTGCGGGCAGCAGGATGCCGTTGACCCCGGTGCGTACCAACTCGCCGGTGCCGCCTACGTCGGTGGCGACCACCGGTATACCCGCGGACAGCGCCTCCATGATGGACACGGGCACGCCCTCGGAGGCGGAGACATTGACGAGCAGGTGGCGCGGGGCGCGCACGTATTCCTCGACCAGGTCGGCGTTGCGCACAAAGCCCCGCCACGTGAGCGTCACATTGTCCCCCAGTTTCTGGGCGGCACGCGCCTCGATCTGCTCACGGAGCTCACCCTCGCCGAAGTGATCCCATTGGATCGGCCGGGAGCTGCCCGCCAGCGCGTCGACGAGCAGGTCCAGACGCTTGACGGGCACGATCGTGGAGCAGGAGACGATCCGCAGCCCGTCCGCGCGCCTCGGCACGGCAGCGGGGACCCCGTGATCAGTGGTTCCCAGGCGGGAGACAACCGCCTTGCCCGCCGCCTGGGGGTGCCGTCCCAGAAGGTAGCGCAGACCGTGATCGGCAACCAGGTAGATACGGTCCAGGCCTGCCACGGTCTGCTCGCGCAGGGGCAGGTAGCCGCGCGGGGAGTGCTCCTCGTACAGGTCAGCACGGTGAGCGCGAGCCACGGAGACGGAGCGGCGGAAGCGACGGCGCAGCCTGGCAGCCATATAGGGCTGGTAGGCGAAGCGGTAGGAGTAGAAGACCACCTCATCGTCCGCGGCCGCACCCACCGAATCCAGGATCCGGTCGATCTGGCCGGCCTCGTGGCGGGCCCGGCTCAGGAATATGAACAGGGTCACCACCTGGGCGGGCGCCAGCCGCCGTCGGCGGGCCAGGTCAGCCAGCTCCCGGTACAGGTTGGCATCGCCCAGTACCCGCAGGGAGCCCAGCAGGTAGAACAGGCGGGAGCGGAAGGGAATCGGGTGCGCGTGCATACCCTCCGGCAGCGGCCGCACCGTGGCCCGCTGGTCCGCGCGCACTGACAAGGACATGATGTCCACGCGATCGAAACCCGTTACGTACTCCAGCTCGGTGGTCAGGAAGGGCTCCCAGTTCCCGAAGGGGAAGGCATTGGCGAGGATGACTAGCCGCTTCATCACGCCTCCTGCAGATTGAAGGACACCTGGGCGGCCAGGGCGGCCGCCCGCTGCTGGCACTGCGGCAGGTCCTGGCCGCGCACCACCACCTGGCCCAGGCAGTCGTTGGAGGAGGTGAAGCCGTTGAGGTGGTCACCGGGGCCGCGGAAAAGGGATAGGTCCTGGACCCAGTCGGGCAGGTCTCCGGGTACGGACACCGCAGTGACCGTGCCGTGGGCGTCGGGATCGGTGAGCATCAGTGCCAGGGCGGCGCCGGGCCAGGGCTCGCACCGGGCCCAGGCCTCCGGCACGGCCAGGTCCAGGGCCTCCCGGGCGACCAGCTCGTAGTAGTCCAGCCCGTGCACGGCGCTCATCAGCTCTGGCAGGCCGTTGGCACCCGCCCGACCCGTCAGCTCAATGACGTAGACCTGGCCGTCGCACGCCATCAGGTCAATGTTGACGGCGCAGTCCTCCAGCCCGAGCGCGCTGATCGCCGCAGCGGTGACGGTGCGCGCCTGGGCGGCCAGCTCGGAGTCGTCGAGCGGCACGTGGTGGCCGATGGGGATCGGCAGGCCGCCGTCGGCCAGGTCGTCGCCGTGAACGGTTACATGCAGGACCTCACCATTGTGGACGAGCGCCTGCGCACCGAACTCGCGGCCGTCCAGGAAGCGTTCCACGATCACCGTGCCGTGCCGGCTGAGGGACTGGGCACGGTCGAAGGCTGCGCGTGCCTGGGCGGCGGAGCCGACCTTGAATACGCCGGCGGAGCCCTGCAGGTCTGCGGCCTTGACCATCGCAGGCAGCCCGACGGCGTCCAGCGCGGCGGCGAGCTCCTCCGGCGCTGATACCTCCCTGAAGGGGGCGGTGGGCACGCCTCGCTCCGCCAGGCGGCGCTTCATGGCTAGCTTGTCCATACACAGGCGGGCGGCCGCGCGGCTGAGCCCGCGCAGCCCCAGCTCGTCCACCACCGCTCCCAGCGCCTCCAGGCCGGTGTCCAGGCAGCTGGTGGCGACGGCGTCGACGCCGGCCATGCGGGCCTCGCGGGCAACCGCGTCCGGGTCCAGCAGATCCACATCAATGGCCTCGTCGGCCTCCTTCAGGCCGGGCGGCGGGCCGGCGGTAAGGCTGGCGACGACGGCGGTAGCGCCCAGGCGCTTAACAGCACGGATCAGCCCGAGCTGGCCGCGCCCGGCCCCGATGATCAGTACGCGCCGCCCGCGGGCCGGCAGCTGGCCCTCCTCCGGCGGTGCGGCGGACACGGCGGACGGCGCCGCAGGATCGACCTCGATACGGATCAGGTCGCGCGCCTGCTCACAGGCGGCGACGGCGGTGGCGCGGTCGGGGCCGGAGGCGACGACCACGCCCAGGCGATCCGTGCTCGAGTGCAGCGGGGTAATCTGCTCGCCTGGCTCGGCCAGGGTAATGACGGCTTCCACTCCCGGCACGGTGCGCGCGGCTTGAACGCCGGAGAAGGCACGCAGCACGCCCTCGGGGGCGGTCAGGAAGCGAATAGCGGCAGCGCGTCCGGAACTGGCCGGCACCTCGATGCTCTCACCGCAGGCCTGCCGCAGCACCAGGCCAATGAAGTCGATGCCAGTGGATCCGGGCACCAGGTGGGAGGAGACGAAGTCCCCGGCCATCCGTGAGCCGAACTCGATGAGCACCGGCCCGGAATCGGTCAGCATCATCTCCACGTGGGCGGGTCCGAAGTGCATGTCGACGGCGGCCAGGCACTGGGCCACCAGGGAGTGCGCCGCGGCGAGGGTATCGGCGTCCAGGTCCGCGGGCTGGGTGTGCCCAGTCTCAATGAAGTGCGGGCTGCCGGTGGTGTCCTTGTCCGTGGTGGCCAGCACGTGGTAATCGCCGTCTACGCACAGTACCTCGCAGCTGATCTCCCGGCCCACCAGCAGTTCTTCGACGATCACGGCCGGTTCCTTGGAGGGTGCCAGGGCGTACTCGAGCGCACCGGGCAGATCGGCCTCGTCATTGACCTGTACCACGCCGCGGGAGCCGGAGGAGTCCAGGGGCTTGACGATGCAGGGCAGGCCCACGTGGGCCACGGCTGCACGCAGCTCATCGAGGTTGGTGGCCAAGGCGAAGCGCGGGTGGGACACGCCGGCCCGCGCGACGGCCTGCAGCATGAGGGCCTTGTCAGTGCAGGCGGCCGCCGTCTCCGGTGAGACCGCGGGCAGTCCGTGGGCCTGGGCGACGGCGGCGATCGCCCGCACCGGCCGGTCCGTGCCCACGGAGGTGACGCCCGCCAGCTCACGCTCACGCGTCAGGGCCAGCAGCCCCTCGACGTCGGTGGTGGAAACGGCGGCGAACTCGTCGGCGAGGGCGGCGCCGGGAACGTTCGGGTTGGCGTCGACGACCAGCGTGCGCATGCCCAGGCTGCGGGCTTTGCGGATCATGGGTACTTGGAGCGGGGACCCGCCCAGAATCAGCACCGGTGGGCGGGCATCCCGGGAGTTGGTGGTGCCGGCGGCGTCTGCCTGCGGCGCGGGGGCGGAGAGGGGCTCAGGGGAGGGCATGGACTGGAGTCTCCTGTCAGTGGCTGGTTATAGGGGCCGGGAAGCTGGGCGGTTCAACGTGAGGCGGGAGCAGGTGTCCGCTCGGGCTGGGGCTGCTCGGCTTGCCTGGTCCCGGAGCCGCCCTTGGCGTCTGAGTACACCGACTTACCCGTCAGCACGGTCTGAATGGTCTTGAGCACGATGCGCACGTCCAGGCCGAGGGACAGGTGATCCACGTAGTAGCAGTCGGCCGCGTAGCGCTCGGGCAGAGTCGTGGAGTTGCGGTAGAAGGCCTGGTTGTACCCGGTGATGCCGGGGCGCACCGTCAGGCGCCGCCGCTCGTCGTCTCCCATTTGGTCCAGGGGCTTGGTGGCCAGGTTGGGGCGCGGGCCGATCAGGCTCATGGTGCCGTTCAGGACGTTCAGGAACTGGGGGACCTCGTCGATCGAGGTGCTGCGCAGGAAGCGGCCGACCCGGGTGACCCGTGCGTCGTTGCGGGAGGCGACCGACGAGGAGTCGGCATTGCGGATGTCCGGGGCACCTACGGACATGGAGCGGAACTTGAAGATCCGGAATGGGCGTCCCTGCCGCCCCCAGCGCTCCTGCCGGTAGAAGACGGGGCCGCCGTCGTCGAGCTTGATGGCGGCGCCCACGCCCACCGTCAGCACCCCTAGGAGCGGCATGACGGCCAGGGCCGCGGTTACGTCGAGCGCGCGCTTGCCGTGGCGGGCGTAAAAGGTCTTGGGATGACTCCAGGTGTTCAGGGTCGCCTGGTTTGCCATGGTTTTCCCCTTTCAGCGGCTTCACCGGGCGTGGCGCGCGGGGAGGCTGCTCAGGAAGTAGTTCTCAGGAAACTGGTCAGCAGCGGTCAGGTGTCAGGAGGCGTCTCAGGAGGAATCCCGAGCGCTGGGTGGTCAGGAACAGGTGCAGCAGAAGGTAACGGTCAGGAACAGGTACGCGATAAGCCTAGCCGTTATGTGGGGTGCGCGCACGGCGCATCTGTGAGAGATTAAGCGCCCAGCGCCTGGTCCCGGGCGATGGTCGCCTCCACGCCGTCGACCACGGCGGCGGAGAATCCGGCCCGTTCGAGCGCCACCAGGCCGGCCACCGTCGTCCCGCCGGGGGAGGAAACGGCGTCAATCAGGTCCGCGGGGCTACGGCCGCGCTCGCCGCCGGAACGGGCTGTCTTCGCGGCCTCCGCCTGTATGGTCAGCGCCGAGCCCAGCACCGCCTGCGTGACGATCTCCACGGCCTGCGCCTTGGGCAGGCCGGCCGCCACGCCGCCGCGTGCCAGGGCATCGATGAACTGGAACACGAAGGCGGGGGAGGAGCCCGCCAGGGCGGTGAATGCCGAGAAGTCGCGCTCGGCCAGCAGCAGGGTGCGGCCCACACTCGCCAGCAGGGAGCGAGCCGTCTCCAGGTCAGTGTCGGTGGCTGCCGTGCCCGCAGCCAGGGCCGTCATGGACTGGCGTACGGCGGCCGCCATATTCGGCATGGCCCGAACCACTCGGGCGCCCGGCGGCAGCATCTCCGCCAGGCGCTCGGTGGTGAGCCCCGCGGCGATCGAGAGCACCAGGGGACGGTGCTGCGCCAGCGCATCGGACAGGGGGGCGAGCACGGCCGGCACCATGTGTGGTTTGACGGCGAGCACCACCACGTCACTGGCCGCCACCAGGTCTGCGGCCGCCTTCACATGCCGCGCCCCGGTGGCCTGGGCCAGGTGGGCGGCGGAATCGTGGGCGCTAGTCAGTAGCAGGTCGGTGGTGGGAGTTCCCGCCGCGATGGTTCCCCGCACGATCGCGCCCGCCATGTTGCCCGCACCGATGAAGCCGTAGACCGTCATGCCCCCAGGGTAGTCTCGCGGCGTGCCCACCACCTCGTCTGCGCCCTCGAAGGACTCGTCCGGTCCGGCTGCATCCGCAGACGGCGTTACCCGGAGGCGGGCACTGTTCGTGGTCGGCGCCGCCCTGGCGGAGGAGGTTTGCGCGGTTCCTGATCTACCGCGGCGCGGCGGGCATATGTGGGTGCAGCCGGTCGCCTCCACCGTGGGCGGCTCCGCCATGAACGTGTTGCGCAACCTGGTGGGGCTGGGCCGCTCCCCGATCCCGGCGCTCACCGTCGGTACCGGGCCGGCGGCCGCCCGCGTCGCGGAGCTGCTGTCCGCCCTTGGGTTTCGCAGCGTTCTCCCGGCCCACGCGCGGGACAACGGCACCTGCCTCACCCTGATCACCCCGGACGGCGAGCGTACGTTCCTGACCGCTCCGGGGTGCGAGACCGACTGGTCGAGAACGCGTGTGGCCACCCTGGACGTACCCGCGGGTGCCGTCGTGTACGCCTCCGGCTTCCAGCTGCTGGCTCCCGGCGGGCACCTGGCAGACTGGGCATCCGGGCTGCGCTCCGATGCCCTCCTGGTGCTAGATCCCGGCGCCCGCTGCGCCGAGCTGGTGCGCCTGCCCGCCTGGCGGGCACTCAGGGATCGTTGTGACCTGCTGACCCTCAACGGCCGGGAGGCGGCGGCCCTGATGGACGCCGAACTCCACTCGTGGCACCGGGAGGGGAGCGCGGCTGGGCCGGACAGTCCCCTGGCCGAGTGGGCGCTCCAGCACCGCTGTGACGTGGTGCTGCGGCGGGGAGCCGCAGGTGCGACCTGGCTGCCCGCCAACGGCGGTCCGCCCGTGCACGCCGCTGCCGTGCCTGTGCAGGTGGTGGACACAGACGGCGCCGGTGACGCTCACACAGCCGGCGTCATGGCCGCGCTCGCGGATGGACTCGAGCCGGCGGTGGCCCTGGAACTGGCGGCCCGGACGGCCGCCCGGGCCGTCGCGCACGCCGGCCCATGATGCTCGGTGGCTGGTGGCGCCGGGTGATGCCCGGCGCACGCGCCTGAACTGCGAGACACAGCCCGGCCACAGTGCCGGCACGTGGGCCTTCCAGGTGGTGGCCGTAGCTTCAGCCTCGCCCTGACACCACGGGGTAGGCGACAACATGCCGAGAGCACACGAGAGCGCAGAGGACTACTTACATGACCGAGCCGAGGCCCGACGACTTCGATGTCACTGCCCGTATTCCGGCCGAGGACGCCCCCGCCGCGCGCGCCGGTTCCGCCTTGGCACCGGTGGGTGCAGATGCCGGACTGACAGACCGCTGTGCATCGCCCGAGGTCGGCGGCCAGAGCACTCCGCCGGCGGATGACCCCGAGCCTCAGGCTGCGGTGCCGGCCGGCGCTTCGCCGGTATCCACGCCTGGCGCCGGCACCGGGGATAGGCGGGGACGCCCCTGGTACCGGCGTGGCTGGCTCGCCGCAGCTGCTGTGATCGCCCTCATGGCGGCCTCCTTCGGTGCTGGCTGGGGCGTCAACGAGCTGCTTTCCGGTACTGCTCCGGCCGACGTTGAACAGGGTGAGTTTGCGCCGGGGTCGGGCGGTCCGGGCGGGCAGGCGCCAGGCCGGGGCGGAGGTATGCCGGACGGGGGACAGCCGCCCTACGGCGACTCAGGGCAGACGGAAGGCGGTGCCGGCGGTGCCGGCCGGACGACTCCTGACCGCGACGGCAGCGGCGGCGACGGCACCACCTCCGAGGATGGCGGCAGCGCCGGCGTGCTGCAGGAGGGCACCTCGGCCTGACTCAGGCCTACGTGGCCGCGGCTCGACCGCTCTTCGCCGGTTCGCTCTTCGCCGGTTGTGGCTTGGCGAGTCGCGCTGCCAGCGGGCCGTGGCACGGATTGCACCACTTTCACTCGCGACGGTCTTGGAGTCTGCGCAAGATTCGCATGATTGCGCGGTTCTATGTCTCAGGGTAGCGGTTGCAACCGCAAAAGTGGTGCATTCCGTGACAACGGTACGGTGCGACGCATTCACGGTGAGGCGGCGCCTCTCGCATATTGATACGGATGGACGGCAAGGCGGTGTGCGTCACACCTGCGTGTGGTGGCTTGCCACACCCGCACTCAGAGTGTCTACTTGTGTATACAAGTTGCCGCGCGGGTGCGGCAGCGTGAGTCACCTCGGAGCGCCAAATGAGCTTTCGCGACGCCGTCGTCTACCAGGTCTATCCGAAGTCCTTCAAGGACACTACCGGCAACGGTGTCGGCGACCTGCGCGGCATCATCGAGAAGGTCCCCTACATCGCCTCCCTGGGCGTGGACTACGTCTGGCTCAACCCCTTCTACCCCTCGCCGGGCCGGGATAACGGCTACGACGTGGCCGACTACTGCGCGGTAGACCCCGCCATGGGCACGATGGAGGACTTCGACGAGCTCGTCGCCGCCCTGGCCGAGCACGGCATCAGCCCCATGCTGGACATGGTGCTCAACCACGTGTCCACCGAGCACGAGTGGTTTCAGCGGGCCCTGGCCGGCGAGCAGCGCTACCGCGACTACTTCTACCTCCGCCCCGCCCGCGGCGAGGGGCCCGCGGGAGAGCCGGTCCTGCCCACCAACTGGGTCTCCAAGTTCGGCGGTCCCGCGTGGGCGCCCTTCGGCCCCGTGGACGACTCCGGCCGCCCGCTGGGCGGGGAGTACTACCTGCACCTGTTCGACCCCGGCCAGGCCGACCTGGACTGGCACAACCCCGAGGTGCGCGCCCGGGCGGCGGAGGTCATCAACTTCTGGCGCGCCCACGGCGTGCGGGCCTTCCGGTTCGACGTGATCAACCTGATCGGCAAGACCGAGCCCCTGGCGGACGCCCCCGCCGGCACCGATGACCGCCTGGTCTACACCGACGGTCCGCTGGTGCACGACTACCTGCAAGAGCTGAGCCGGGACAGCTTCGGCCGGGACCCGGACTCCGTGACCGTGGGGGAGATGTCCTCCACCTCCATCGCCGCCTGCGTGGACTACACCAACCCCGCGCGGCAAGAGCTGTCAATGGTGTTCAACTTCCACCACCTCAAGGTCGACTACGCCGACGGCCAGAAGTGGACCCTGGCCGAGCCGGATATCCCCGCCCTCAAGCGCGTCCTCAACGACTGGGCCCTCGGCCTCCAGGCGGGCGGCGGCTGGAACGCCCTGTTCTGGAACAACCATGACCAGCCCCGGGCCATCAACCGCTTCGGCGACCCGGAGCACTACCACTACGAGTCCGCCACCATGCTCGCCACCGCCATCCACCTGCTGCGCGGCACCCCCTACATCTACATGGGGGAGGAGATCGGCATGACCGATCCCGACTACACCCGCATCGAGGACTACGTGGATGTCGAGGCCCTGGGCGCCTACGCCGAACTGGTGGCCGCCGGGCACAGCGAGGCGGACGCCTTCGCGATCGTCCACGCCAAGGCCCGTGACAACGCCCGCACCCCCATGCAGTGGGACGCCGGCACGGGCGCCGGCTTCACCACCGGCACGCCCTGGCTGCAGCCCACCAACGCCGCTGCGGTCAACGTCGCTGCCGAGGAGGCGGGCGGGCGCATCCTGCCCTACTACCGCCGCCTGGTGGAGCTGCGCAAGACCGAGCCGGTGATCGCAGAGGGCGACTACATCCCCTGGGGGCTCGAGAGCCCCGACGTGTTCGCCTACATCCGCGAGCTCCCCGCCTCCGGGCCCGCTACCTCCCCCGCTGCCGAGGATCCCGCCCATGACGACGCCGGCACCACCCGCCTGCTCGTCCTCACCAGCTTCCGTGGTCATCCGACCACGGTCGAGATTCCCGATGAGTTCCTCACCGGAGACGTACTCATCGGGAACTACCCCACCCGGCCGCTGAGCCCCGTCATGACTCTGCTCCCGTACGAGGCACTGGCCATCATCGTCCGCACTACGACCAGGCTCTGAGAGGAGCTGTACACATGTCCTCAGCATCAGCCTCGGATACGGCGCTGGTAGCGCCCGTATCCGGCAAAGTAATCGCCCTCGCCGACGTACCCGACCCGGTCTTCTCCTCTGGGGCCCTCGGGGAGGGCTTCGGCGTGGCCCCAACCTCCGGCGACGTAGTCGCCCCGGCATCCGGAACCATCACGATGGTGGCGGAGACCGGCCATGCCGTCGGCATCGCCACCCCTGACGGCCTGGAGGTGCTCCTGCACCTGGGGGTGGACACCGTCGAGCTGGAGGGGCGCCCCTTCCACCTGACCGTCGCTGTTGGTCAGGAGGTCCGCTCCGGCCAGTCCATGGGAACTATGGACCTGGCGGCTATCAAGGCCGCCGGCAAGGACACCACCAGCATCGTGGCGGTGACCAACTCCGCCAAGGCCCTGGCCGAGCTGCGCGTCACCGCCGGGCAGGCGCAGGCCGGTGCCGGCGTGGCCACCGCCGTGCTCAAGACCACTGCCGGGGCAGCCGGCACCGTCCTGCCCGCGGCCACCGCCGACGACGGCCTGACCGGCTTCGACGCCACCGCCCGCGACATCATCGCCGGGGTGGGCGGGGCCGACAACATCCGCTCCGTCATCCACTGCATCACCCGGGTGCGCTTCTACCTCAAGGACGAGTCCCTGGCCGACGACGCCGCGGTCACCAGCGCCGACGGCGTGATCGACGTCGCCCGCGCAGGCGGCCAGTACCAGGTGGTCATCGGCGCCGCCGTCGGTGACGTGTACGACGCCGTCATCAAGCAGGTGCCCCGGCTGGCCGAGGGCGCCGACGAGGCGGAGGCGGCCCCGGCGGCCCCGAAGCCCACCACGCCCATCGGCTGGGTCAAGTACGGCTTCTCCTCCCTGATCGGCGTGATCACGGGATCCATGATCCCCGTGATCGGCGTGCTGGCCGCCTCCGGCATTCTCAAGGGAATCCTGGCGCTGCTCACCCAGTTCAACGTGGTTGACACCGGCACCTCCACCTACACCTTCATCGACGCCATGGCCTCGTCGATGTTCTACTTCCTGCCCATCATCATCGGCTTCACCTCCGCCCGCAGGCTCGGTGCGGACCCGATCATCGTGGCCATCATTGGTGGTGTGCTGACCTTCCCGTCCGTGGTCTCCATGGCCGACTCCTCTGCCGAGGACTACCACGTAATCGCCCGCATCGGGCGGACGGTGTTCAACTCCGACTTCTTCGGCATCCCCGTCTCCCTGCCCGAGGGCAACGCCTACGCCTACTCGATCTTCCCCATCATCGTGGCCGCCTGGCTGGCCAGCAAGATCGAGCCGTGGTTGAAGCGGTGGATCCCGGCGGTCGTGCGCTCCATCTTCGCGCCGCTGCTGGAGATCTTCATTGTCTCCACCCTGGTGCTGGTGGTATTCGGCCCGATCGTCATGACGATTTCCGGCGGTATTGCCCAGGGCGTCAGCTGGGTACTGGGCCTTTCGTATCCGGTAGCAGGCCTCCTCATCGGCGGCTTCTACCAGTGCCTGGTCATCTTCGGACTGCACTGGGCGGTCATCCCGATCATCTCCCAGCAGATCGCCGACCCCGGGTACTCCCCGCTCAACGCCATCGTCTCCGCCTCGATGATCGCCCAGGGCGGTGGCGCGCTCGCCCTGTGGGTCAAGGCCAAGAGCCCCCGTATCAAGCAGCTGGCCGGCCCGGCCACGATCTCAGCGCTGTGCGGGGTCACCGAGCCCGCCATGTACGGCCTGAACCTGAAGTACGGGCGCGTGTTCATCACCGCCTCCATCGGTGGCGCCGTGGGCGGTCTGCTCACCGGCCTGTTCGACGTCAACATGTGGGGCTTCACCGGCGCCTTCGTCGGCTTCCCGTCCTTCGTCAACCCAGAGGGCCTCGACGGATCCTTCACCGGCTTCTGGATCGCCTCGATCGTGACCCTGGCCGTATCCTTCCTGGCCACCTACTTCTTCGGTTTCAAGGAGTCTGACTTCGAGACCGAGCGCACGGTGGAGAAGGTACGACTGGGCAACCGCGAACCGGTGGCCCGCTGAGGGCTCCGGAGACGCATCTCCTGGACCGGCCCGGTCGGAGCGCAGGCAGGCACCTGCTCCGACCGGGCTGGTCCTTCAGTCTTGTCACCGCTGGGAGGGCAGGCGCTGGGCGGCCGAGACGAAGCCGAAGGTCCCCGGCACGTGGTGGGAGCGGGTGTACTCGAACGGTGCCCCGGAGGCGTCGAAGCCGAGGGACTCCATGACGCCCACGCAGTCCAGACCGCCCAGGTCCAGGTGACGACGGTCCAGCTCGTCCGCAGCCTCAATAGTGACCATGCGCGAGGCGGTGGTGATATGCACCCCCAGCTCGTTCTCAAGGTAGGTATAGATGGATGTCTCCGCGGCGTCGCGGGGAATATCGGGCACCACCGAGCGCAGGAAGCGGTTGTGGTCGATGATGGCGGGCCGGTCGTTCAGCAGGCGCAGCCGACGCAGGTACAGCACCTGCGCACCCGCGACCAGCCCCGAGGCCTCGGCGGCAGACTCCGAGACGGTCTCGACGGTGGAGGAGAGCAACACGGTGCGCACAGTCGTGCCGATGCGGCGGCCGGCCTCGGCCAGGGACTCAATGCCCGACAGGAAGAACAGTGAGGCCGAGCGCGGCCGGTAGATCACCTGGATGCCCTTGCCGTGAATGGGCTGAACATAACCCTGCGAGCCCAGATACTGCATCGCCTTTCGTACCGTGGGGCGGGTGGTGCCGAAGTCTGCACTCAACTGATTCTCGCTGGGCAGGAAGGAACGGAAGGGAAAGCTGCCGTCCTCTATCCGGCCGCGCAGGAACTCATAGATCTCCTGATACTTCGGCACGTTCGCATACTCGCGTCGGCGAGGCGGCTGAGAGGCGGCCACGGTGTGATCTCCTCGGTCGTGGTCTGGATGGCCCGGGAGGCCAGGTGGCATAAGCCTATGCGCCCACACTGTAGTGACGACGATGCTGAGATCGCGACTGCGCTCGTGGGACCGACGCCTTCCGGCGTAGTCGGCGGCTCAGCAACCAGGTCTACTAACTCGGGATGCAGTCGACGACGTGCCGATCAGCCGGACCGCGTGCTTCACCCCCGAGTTCAAAGTCGACTCCACTGCCGAGTCGACTGCCGAGTTCAGTGCCGACTCCACTGCCGACGGCCTCCCGGTAGCGCCGCGCGACTATGCGGGCGACCGCCGGGTGGGCGCCGATGGGTGCGGCGACGAAGCCGGCCTCACTCCGGTGCAGCGCGCGGGAGAACTTGCCCTCGGCCAGCAGGTAGGGAGCCACGGCAATGGTTCGCGCGCCCTCCTGCCGCCAGGAGGCCACCGCCTCATGGGCCGCGGGAGAGGTCTTGGCCAGGTACGCGGGCCGGACGGGAAGCCCGAGTTCCTGCGACAGTAGCGCCGCCGCCTGCTCGGTCTCCCGCACGGGCCGACGCCTGAATGAGCCCGAGCCGGCCAGCACGACGCCGTCCAGGCCGGCGGTGCCATGCCCGTGGCCCGCCGCCGCCCAGCGGAGCCGGTCGGCCACGACCTTGACGATCGCTGGTTCGGGACCCAGATGCCGGGTGGCGGTGCCGGACCCGTGCTCGGCGAGCAGGCCCGGCAGGTCATGCAGGACGTGGTAGCCCCCGCCCAGGAAGAAGGGGACCACGACGGGATCGTGCAGCCCCGAAAAGGCCTGACGGGCCGTTGGGGCTTGGAATTCCACGTAGCCGTGGCGCACGACGACTCCCGGCAGGAGGGCGGCCACCTGCGCGCTGACCCGTTCGAGGACCGGGCGCGCGCCGGGTGCGCGGGTGCCGTGTGCCAAAATCACCAGGGGACGCGCGTTCATGCGGCCTGCACCTCCGGGATGACGGTGAGGTGGCGAGCCCGGCGCACCGTGAAGGCGATAAGCGGAAGCAGGGCCGCAACCAGCGCCGACACCGTCCAGGCGGTGGCCGGGGCACTCAGACCGAGTGCCTCCAGAACCGTCACCGTATTCGTCACCACGATCAGGCCGCCGACGGCGGTTCCCAGGGTGGCGCCCGGCATCCGGGACACCGCCCAGGCGGCCAATGGGGCGGCCAGCACGCCGCCGCCCAGCAGGGCGATCACAATGCCGACGTCGATTCCGGCCGTCCCCAGACCGAGGAGGAAGCCCAATGACGCCGTCACGCTCACGATGAACTCGGCGGTGTCCACACTGCCCACCACGGTGCGCGGGGCGGTGCGCCCACGCGACAGCAGGGTGGTGGTGACCACCGGCCCCCAGCCTCCGCCGCCGGTGGCGTCTATGAAACCGCCGATCAGGCCGAGCGGCGCCAGCAGCCGCAAGGTGTGGGGGCTGGTGCGCGCGGCGGCGCCGGTTGACGGCCGGACGGCGAAGCGCACCAGCACGTAAACGCCCAGCACCAGCAGGATGGTGGCGGTCACGGGCGTCGCCGCGGCCGTGGTCAGCCGGGACAGGACGGTCGCGCCCAGGAAGGCGCCGACGGCGCCGGGGACGGCGAGGCGAGCCACCAGCGCCCGGTCGGTGTTGCCAAGACGTAGATGGGAGACGCCGGACATGAGCGTGGTCCCGATCTGGGATAGGTGAACGCTGGCGCTGGCCAGCGCCGGGCTCAGGCCTACGGCGAGCAACAGCGAGGAGCTGGTGACGCCGTAGCCCATGCCCAGGGTTCCATCCACGAGTTGTGCGACCAGCCCGACCAGGGCGAGGAGGATGAGTGCGAACATGATGATCCTTCAGGGCCGTCGGGGGTCGTCGCCGGGCGCATTACCCGGGGACGATCCGCGTGTTCCATGCGGGGCTGACGGTGACGACGTCGCCGATGACGATGACCGCCGGAGCGGTGACACCGACGCTGACGGCGACGTCGGGCAGACATCGCAGCACGGTGGTGGTTACTCGCTGATCGGGTAGGAAGCCGCGTTCGATGACGGCGGCCGGGGTGTCGGGATCGGCCCCCGCCTCCAGGAGGATCGTGGTCGAGCGACTAAGGTGCGCCACACCCATCAGGAGGATCAGCGTGTGGTCGCGCCGGGCCGGAACCGTGGATACCAGTTCCTCGTGACCGGTGACCATGGAGAACCCCCGGGCCAGGCCTCGGTGGGTCACCGGGATACCCGCGGCGGCAGGCACGGCAATGGCAGACGTGACTCCGGGGACGATCTCGACGATGATGCCGGCCGCCCGGCAGGCCGCCGCCTCCTCACCGCCGCGGCCCAGCACATACGGGTCGCCGCCCTTCACCCGCGCTACGCGCTGCCCGGCGCGGGCCCGGTCCACCAGCACCGCGTCGATCTGCTCCTGCGGCAGCAGGTGATGACCCGGGCGCTTGCCCACGTCGATCACCTCGGCGCCGGGGCCGGCGGCGTCCAATAGCCGGCGCGGGGCGAGACGATCGATGACGATGACGTCGGCCCGTCGCAGCAGGTCCAGCCCACGCACCGTGATCAGTTCCGGGTCTCCGGGGCCGGCGCCGATGAGCGCCACCCAGCCGGTGCCGGGACGGTCGGTATCCGGGACTCTTTCAACTTCCGGCGCGAGCGGCCCGGCTGTGCCCGCGGCTGTACTCGCCCGGTTCATGCCGCCAGCGGTGCAAACGCCCGCTCGTCCTCCAGGCGCACCATGCCCGCCGCGAGTGTCCAGCCGTCGAAGGGGTCTACGAGCAGGAAGGCGCCGTCGCTGCGGGAATGGGCGTAGTCGGCGACGGGAAGCGGCTCGGACAGGCGCAGGCGGACGGAGCCGATGTCATTGAGGGCCAGGGCCTGCGCGGGCGCGGCGGTGAGGTCGTCGAGATCGAGGACGCCCTCGACGGCAGTGATGATCGCCTGGACGGTACGCGTCCCGTGCTTGAGGAGTACCCGGTCGCCCGACCTGGCGGGCCGCTCGGACAGCCAGGCGACGCGGGCGGCCAGGTCCCGGCGCAGCTGCGGCGGGTCGGTGGCGGCGGCGAGGAGATCACCGCGCGTGATGTCGATGTCATTGTCCAGTCGCAGGGTCACCGACTGGCCGGCGTGCGCCTCGGCCAGGGCGGTGTTTGCGAGGTCGATGGCGGCGACTCGGCTGCGGCGCCGCGAGGGGAGAACCACGATCTCCTCGCCCACGCGCACCGATCCCGCGGCGATCCGCCCGGCGTAACCGCGGTAGTCGGACAGGCCCTCCGCCGCGGCTCCTTGCGGCCGGATGACCAGCTGCACGGGCAGCCGGAAGGCCCCGTCCGTCGGCGTGGTGTCGGCCGGGATGGTTTCCAGTAGCTCCAGGAGGGCGGGTCCGCGGTAGAAGGGGGTTCGCGAGGAGCGGCGCACCACGTTGTCCCCCTCCAGGGCGCAGGTCGGCAGTGCCCGCAGGTCCGTGACCCCCAGCTCGGCGCCGGCGGCGCCCAACTCGGCGACGATCGCGTCGTAGACGTCGGCGGAGAAGTCCACCAGGTCGATCTTGTTGACGGCGACCACCACATGTGGGACGTTCAGGAGCGCCGCCACCGCCAGGTGCCGACGGGTCTGCTCCACCACGCCGTGACGGGCGTCGACGAGCAGGACCACCACGTCGGCGGTCGATGAGCCGGTGACCGTGTTGCGCGTGTACTGCACGTGGCCGGGGCAGTCGGCCAGGATGAAGGAGCGGCGGGGGGTGGCGAAGTAGCGGTAGGCGACGTCGATGGTGATGCCCTGTTCACGCTCCGCGCGCAGGCCGTCGGTGAGTAGGGCCAGGTCGGCGTGGGTCAGGCCGCGGTCCAGGCTCACCTGCTCGACGGCGGCGAGCTGATCGCGCAACACCGACTTGGAGTCGACCAGCAGCCTGCCGACCAGGGTCGACTTGCCGTCGTCGACGCTGCCGGCGGTGGCCAGGCGCAGCAGCCCCGTGGTCTTGGACGGTCGCGGGGTGGTTTGGTCCGCTGCGGTGGGGGCGTGCTCGGAGGGGGTGTCGGTCATGGGTTTCTCCAGGGGTGTGTGGCGGCGGGTGTATGGGGTGGGATGGGTGTCGGAGCGGGAGCTGGAACAGGAATCAGAAGTAGCCTTCGCGCTTGCGGTCCTCCATGGCGGACTCCGACAGGCGGTCGTCCGCCCGGGTGGCGCCGCGCTCGGTGAGTGTGGAGGCGGCCACCTCGACGGCGATCTCGTGGTTGTTGGCCGCCGTGGAGTCCACGGCGCCGGTGCAGGACATGTCGCCGACGGTGCGGTAGCGCACGGTGCGGGTGGTGACTGTTTCGCCCTCGCGCGGCCGGGTTACCGGGGTGACGGCCAGCCACATGCCGTCACGTGAGAAGACCTCCCGCCGGTGGGCGTAGTACAGGCTCGGCAGGGCGATGTCCTCGCGCTCGATGTAGCGCCACACGTCCAGCTCGGTCCAGTCGGACAGGGGGAAGACGCGTAGGTGCTCGCCGGGGGAGTGACGCAGGTTGAGCAACCGCCACAGCTCGGGACGCTGGTTGCGGGGGTCCCACTGCCCGAACTCATCCCGCAGCGAGACGATGCGCTCCTTGGCGCGCGACCGCTCCTCGTCGCGGCGGGCACCGCCGATGACGCCGTCGAAGCCCTCGGACTGGATGGTGTCCAGCAGCGGGCGGGTCTGCAGCGGGTTGCGGGTACCGTCCGGGCGTTCGCGCAGGCGGCCGTCGTCGATGTAGTCCTGCACCCGGGTGACGAGCAGGCGCGCTCCGGCGGCGGCGACGGTCTCGTCGCGGTAGGCGAGTACCTCGGGGAAGTTGTGGCCGGTGTCCACGTGCAGCAGGGGGAAGGGCAGCGGTGCCGGCCAGAAGGCCTTGCGGGCCAGGTGCAGGATGACCACGGAGTCCTTACCGCCCGAGAACAGCAGCACCGGGCGCCGGCATTCGGCGACCACCTCCCGGATGATCCCGATCGCCTCGGACTCGAGGGCGTCGAGGTGATCCGCAGGGGCGGCGGTAACGCTGGTAATGCTGTCAGTGGCTGTGCTCATGTGGCTCTCCAATCGGTTTCGCGGCTTGGTGTGCAGGGGCGTGCGGACGGGGCCTCACAGGTGGATGCCGCACTCGGTCTTGGCGAATCCGGCCCAGCGTCCGGAGCGGGGATCCTCTCCCGGGGCGACGCGCCGGGTGCAGGTCTGGCAGCCGATCGACGGGTAGCCGTCCGCCAGCAGCGGGTTGACGACGACGTCGTGTGCGGTCGCGTACTCCAGCAGATCCTCGAAGCTCCAGGCCGCCAGCGGGTTGAGCTTGACGATCCGGTGGGTCTCATCGAAGGCGACCAGCGGGGCGTCGGCGCGGGTGGGGGAGTCCTCCCGGCGCAGGCCGGTGGCCCAGGCCTCATAGCCGGACAGGGCTCGTGCCAGGGGCGCCACCTTGCGCAGGTAGCAGCACCTGGTGGGGTCCCGCTCGTACAGGCGCGGCCCGTACTCGGCATCCTGTTGGGCGATGGTGAGTTCGGGCAGGACGTCTATGACGGTGACGTCCATGGTGCGGGCGACGGCGTCACGGGTCTGCTCGGTCTGGGGGAAGTGGAAACCGGTTTCCAGGAATAGTGTGTCCACGCCGGGCATGCGGGTGGCCACCACATGCGGCAGTACGGCGTCCGCCATGGAGCAGGCGACGGCCAGCGAGTCGGGGAAGGTTTCGGCCGCCCAGGCGATGACCGCCTCGGCCGAGGCAGTAGGGCCCAGCCGTGCGGCGCCGTCGGCCGCGATGCGGCGCAGCTCGGCTTCGCTGCGGCGGGGAGCCTGCGCGGAGCGTGGGCGGTTGGCGCCGCGCGCGATAAGTCGGCCGTAGGGATTGACGGCCGGGGCTGCCGTGGGGGCGGTCGCCGGGGCGGCGTTGGCGGTCAGGGTGGGGATGGTGGCCGTGCGCAGCCCGGCCAGGGGCGCGATGCTGTCGGTGGTCATACCAGTTCCTCCTGCGGTGCCCGCTGTGCCCACTGGGAGAAGCTCTCCTCCGGGGCGCGTGCGGCCGCGTAGCGGCGCACGACGCGTTCGATGTAGTCGGTCAAGTCGGTGGCGGCCACCTTCAGGCCGCGCACGGTGCGTCCCAGCTCAGCCTCGTTGTGGCCGGCGGAGGCCAGGCCGCCTCCCAGGTGCACCTGGAAGCCGGGTACCTGCTGACCGTCGACGCTGATGATCTGGCCCTTGAGGCCGATGTCGGCGATCTGGATGCGGACGCAGGAGTTGGGGCAGCCGTTGACGCTGATAGAGATACGGCGGTCGAGGTCGAGGTCCGCCAGGCGCGTGTCGAGCTCGGCGCTCACCCGCGCCGCCAGGGACTTGGTCTCCACGATTGCGAACTTGCAGAACTCCAGGCCGGTGCAGGCCAGCAGTGAGCGGGTCAACGGCCCCGGATCCGGGTTGATGCCGAGTTTCCGCAGGCCGACTACGGCCTCGTCCACGCGCTGCGCGGGCACGTCCAGCAGCAGGATGTTCTGCAGCGGCGTCGTACGTACACGATCGGAACCGACCGCCTCGGCGAGGTCGGCCAGCCCCAGCATGGTGTCCCCGGATAGGCGCCCGACCGGAGGCTTGCCGCCGATCCAGTAGCGCCCGTCCTTCTGCCGGTGGACACCGATGTGGTCCGCCTCGCCCACCGGCGGCGCGGGGGCGGGACCGTCCGCCAGCTCGTAGCCCAGGTACTCCTCCTGCAGGACGCGACGGAACTTCTCCGGGCCCCACTCGGCCATGAGGAACTTCAACCGGGCCTTGTTACGCAGGCGGCGGTAGCCGTAGTCGCGGAAGAGCCGGATGGTGGCCCACCACACGTCGGTGACCTGGTCGGGCCGCACGAATGTGCCCAGGCGCTGTCCGAGGAAGGGCGCGGTCGACAACGCGCCGGCGATCCACAGGTCGTAGCCGGGACCGAGCTCGGGGTGCTCCACGCCCACGTAGGCGATGTCGTTGATCTCGTGGAGGATGTCCAGCGTGGGGGAACCGGTGAAGGCGGTCTTGAACTTGCGAGGCAGGTTGGCAATGTCTGGGTTGCCGAGGAAGGTGTCGCGGATCTCGGCCGCGGCGGCGGAGGGGTCGATGATCTCGTCGGGGTCGATCCTGGCCACGGGGGAGACGAGGAAGCCGCGCGGGGTGTCGCCGCACGCCTCGATGGTGGTCAGGCCGACCTCCTCCAGTCGGCGCCACAGCTCGGGTACGGACTCGATCTGGATCCAGTGCATCTGGAGGTTCTGCCGGTCGGTGACGTCCAGGGTGCCGCGGGCGAAGTCGTTGGCGGCCTGGCCGAGGACGCGCATCTGCCGCACGGACAGGGATTGGCCGTCCATACGCACCCGCTGCATGAAGTACCGGTCGGACAGCTCGGCGGGGCTGAGCTGGGCGGTACGGCCTCCGTCGATGCCCTGCTTGCGCTGTGTGTACAGGCCCCACCAGCGAAAGCGGGTGTGGAGGTCGTCGTCCGGGATGGCGTCGAAGCCTGCGGCGGCGTAGGTGGACAGGACGCGGTCGTGTGCGCCGAGCGGATCGCCGTCCTGCTTGACGACCTCATTGGGGTTCAGGGGCTTGCGGCCGTCGATGCGCCACTGGCCGTTGGAGCGGCCGGCGCGCGGCGGGCGGATAGTGCGGCCGGCTGGGGTGTCGCTTGCGGACGGGTCCTTGATCGTGCTCATGTCTCCTCCAGGCTGGTGGTGCATGAGCGTCCGGAGTCATTGGTTCGGGGACTCGCTCCGGATCGGTGTCTACAAGTGGCTGCCGGTTATTGGCCGGGAATTGGTCCACTTGCTGCCGCGCGGCTCCGGACGCCTCAGTGCGCCGGATTCCGTGTGCGGCGAAGCCGCGGTGGTCAGGCGCTTAGCGGGCCTGACAGCACATGACTCGAGTGGAGCGCAGCAACGCCCCGCGGGACTCCGCGGCGGCGAGCAGGGGATGCGCTTGGGTCATGCCGTGCACCTTAGGGGCGCGGCGGAGGGGGACACAACCGTGCGGCCGGATAGTGAGACGACGTCGGCGATGACGGTTCTGTCATTGGCGTACCCCCGAGTGCTTGGGGTAGGCCTGCCCGCGGCGGCTCTCCGTTGCTGCTCGTTCCGGTGCATGGCGGCCCAAAGTGTCCAGGATCGGCATAAACGACTCCGACGTCGCCGTCGGCCGTGGGCAGAACGTTGCAATCATGCGGTTTTCAAATCCGGCCTGGGGGTCGTCGGCGGCCTTTGTGCCGAATCCGGACATTCCGACCCACGGCGGGAGCGCCCGGGCACACAACACCCACCAGGCGCACCACACCCGCACACCGCAAGCACGGAGAATGGCGGGCACGCCTCGACGCCGCGGCTCATCACCCACAAAAAGGCGCCTCGGAGGACGGCGGGCGTTTCCGGGACGCGATCGCGTGCGCCCTGCTCACAAGGCTCGCTTCTCAGCCGACCGCACGGGTACGCCGCCTGTTGCATCATTGGGGCATGAGCACGAGTACTGCCCCATCCACACGCAGGGCCGTGATTACCGGCGCCTCCACCGGTATCGGCGCCGCCACCGTCAGGCGGCTGCGCTCCAACGGCTGGCAGGTGGTGGCCACCGCCCGGCGCGCGAAGCGGCTGGAGGCGCTGGCGGAGGAGACCGGCTGCGCCTGGGTGGCGGCCGACCTCCAGGTGCCCGATGACGTCGACCGCCTCGCCCGTGAGGTTCTGGCTGACGGGCCGGTAGACGCCGTGGTCAACAACGCCGGTGGAGCGCTGGGCGTCGACCCCGTGGCCCAGGGCGACCCGCAGGAGTGGGCGACCATGTACGAGCGCAATGCGCTGGCGGCGCTGCGGGTGAGCCAGGTCTTCCTGCCGGGTCTGCGCGAGCGTGGCGGGGACCTGGTCTTTCTCACCTCCACCGCCGCCCATGACACCTACCCCGGAGGGGCCGGGTATGTCGCGGCCAAACACGCCGAGCGGGTCATCGCCAACACTCTGCGCCTGGAGCTGGTGGGAGAGCCGGTGCGCGTCATTGAGATAGCTCCGGGCATGGTTGCCACTGAGGAGTTCTCCCTCAACCGGTTCCACGGCGACGTCCAAGCGGCGCGCCAGGTCTATGCCGGGGTGGCCCAGCCGCTGACCGCGCAGGACGTGGCCGAGTGCATCGCCTGGACGCTGGAGCTGCCCTCCCACGTCAACATCGACTCCATGGTGGTACGGCCCCGGGCCCAGGCCTCCAACACGCTGGTGGCGCGCGAGAGGGCGTGAGGGGCCGGGTCCCGCTTCCCAACGGATTAACCGACGAGACAGGTCCTCCGCCTCCCCGTGCCACGGTCCGCGGGCTCCCCTGTCGCCTGCGCCTGACGCCGGTGTGGCCAGCACGACTCCGTCTGGAGGCCTCCGGGGATGGCCGGGTGGGCACCGCGCGGTTACACTCGCCGCCACAGGCGCCGACCCGGCCATCACCGGCGAGCCTCCGGAAGAACCGGACTGCGTTCACATTGTGTACGCGGCCCCCAGTAGAACCGGACGGGACAGCCCGTCACAGCTGCGAATCAAGCGGTCCGCCCCGGCGCTGCCGGAGCGGGCAAGCGAGGTGGTACCGCGGTGCGGCACCACCGCCGGGTACCGGCGGTCGGAGCGGCGTCGTCCTCGTGGATCCCGCGCCCCAGTGGCGCAAACGACTACGAGTGAGACGCGAGGCAAGACAAATGGCCGAAGAGCCCACCGCCGCCCAGCACCCGGGCGCCGCTTTCTACCCCCTGCACCGCCCCGGCCAGAAGGTCGAGCCGTCCCCCTCCTTCCCGGCGATCGAGGAGGACGTCCTGGACTACTGGAAGCAGGACGGCACCTTCCAGGCCTCCATCGACGCCCGCCCCGCGCTGGACGACAACGGCCACTCCAACGAGTTCGTCTTCTACGACGGCCCGCCCTTCGCCAACGGCCTGCCCCATTACGGGCATCTGCTGACCGGCTACGTCAAGGACGCGGTCGGCCGCTATCAGACCCAGCAGGGCCGCCGCGTGGAGCGCCGCTTCGGCTGGGACACGCACGGCCTGCCCGCCGAGCTGGAGGCTCAGCGCGAGCTCGGCATCGACGACGTCACCGAGATCACCCGCCCCGGCGGCCTGGGCATCGAGAAGTTCAACGAGGCCTGCCGCACGTCGGTGCTGCGCTACACCAAGGAGTGGGAGGACTACGTCACCCGCCAGGCCCGCTGGGTGGACTTCGAAAACGACTACAAGACCCTCGACCCCACTTACATGGAGTCGGTCATGTGGGCCTTCAAGACCCTGTATGACAAGGGCCTGGCCTACCAGGGCTACCGGGTGCTGCCCTACTGCTGGCACGACCGCACGCCACTGAGCAACCACGAGCTCAAGATGGATGACGACGTCTACCAGGACCGTCAGGACAACACCGTCACGGTGGGCCTGCGCCTGGAGCGGCGCCTGGATGCTGCCCACCCCGACGCCGCCCCGGAGCTGGCTCTGATCTGGACCACCACTCCGTGGACCCTGCCGTCCAACTCCGCCGTCGCCGTCGGCCCCGACGTCGACTACGTGACCGTCCGCGTGGACGCCGACCTCGACTCCCCGGTCGCCGGGCAGGATGTGCTGCTCGCCCGCGACCTGCTGGGAACCTACGCCCGTGAGCTGGGTGAGGACCCGCAGGTGCTGGCCACCTACAAGGGGACCGACCTGGTCGGCGTGCGCTACGTGCCCATCTACGACTACTACGACGACGCCGCCCACCGTGCGGAGGGAGCCGCCCCCGGGGCGGCGGCCTGGCAGATCATCACCGCCGACTACGTCACCACCACCGAGGGCACCGGCCTGGTGCACCTGGCACCCGCCTTCGGTGAGGATGACATGTACTCCTGCCAGCCCTACGGCATCGGCACGGTCATCCCCGTCGACGACGGCGGCCTGTTCACCTCCGAGGTCCCCGACTACGCCGGCAGGCACATCTTCGACGCCAACAAGCCGATCATCGCCGACCTGCGCGATGGCACCGGCCCACTGGCCCGCCGCGAGGCGGCCGTGCGCGCCGTGCTGGTGCGTCAACAGTCCTACGTGCACTCCTACCCGCACTGCTGGCGCTGCCGCAAGCCGCTGATGTACAAGGCCGTCTCCAGCTGGTTCGTGAAGGTCACCGCCATCCGCGACCGCATGGTCGAGCTCAACCAGGAGATCACCTGGGTGCCCGGGCACGTCAAGGACGGCATCTTCGGCAACTGGCTGGCCGGCGCCCGCGACTGGTCCATCTCCCGCAACCGCTTCTGGGGCTCGCCCATCCCCGTGTGGGTGAGCGACGACCCGGCCTACCCGCGCACCGACGTCTACGGCTCCTTCGCGGAGCTGGAGCGCGACTTCGGCGTGGAGGTCAAGGACCTGCACCGGCCCTTCATTGACACGCTGGTGCGACCCAACCCGGATGACCCCACCGGCAGGTCCATGATGCGCCGCATCCCCGACGTGCTGGACTGCTGGTTCGAGTCCGGGTCCATGCCCTTCGCCCAGGTGCACTACCCGTTCGAGAACGTGGACTGGTTCGAGTCCCACAACCCGGGCGACTTCATCGTGGAGTACGTCGGGCAGACCCGCGGCTGGTTCTACACGTTGCACGTGCTGGCCACCGCCCTGTTCGACCGCCCCGCCTTCACCACCTGCGTCTCCCACGGCATCCTGCTGGGAAACGACGGGGCGAAGATGAGCAAGTCCCTGCGCAACTACCCTGACGTCCAGCAGGTCTTCGACCGCGACGGGGCCGACGCGATGCGCTGGTTCCTGCTGTCCTCCCCGGTGGTGCGCGGCGGCAACCTGTCCGTCACCAACAAGGCCATCCGCGACACGGTACGCCAGGTGATGCTGCCGCTATGGAACACCTGGTACTTCTTCAGCCTGTACGCCGCCCAGGCCGGGGAGGAGGGCGCCTGTTACCTCACCGAGGGCGTGGACCTGGCTGATCCCTCGCTGTTCGGTCCCAAGGGATCCCTAGACGTGATGGACCGCTATATCCTGGCCCGCACCAGGGATCTGGCGATCACCGTGGCGGCGCAGATGGATGCCTACGACGTCACCGGTGCAACTCACACGGTGCGTGAGTTCATCGACGTGCTGACCAACTGGTACCTGCGCACCTCCCGCGCCCGCTTCACGAGTGCATCGGCTAGTGCGTCCCGCCCGGCATTCGACACGCTTGCCACCGTGCTGCGTGTGCTCATGCAGGTGATTGCACCGCTGGCCCCGTTGCTGGCGGAGGAGATCTACCGCGGGCTGACCGGGGAGCGCTCCGTGCACCTGGCGGACTGGCCGGTCCTGCCCGAGCACGTGGCCGATCCCGCGCTCGTCAGCGCGATGGACGAGGCACGCGATGCGGTCTCTGCGGCGCTGAGCCTGCGCAAGGCCGAGAAGCTGCGCGTGCGCCAGCCCCTGCGAACCCTCACCATTGCCACCGCCGACCCGGCCGGCCTGGCGCCCTTCGCGGGGCTGATTGCTGACGAGGTCAACGTCAAGCAGGTGCGGGTGGTGGACGCCACCGAGGCCGGCTACGAGCTGACCGAGGAACTGGCCCTCAACCCGCGCGCCTTCGCGCCGCAGGTCCGCAAGCTGACCTCCAAGCTCTTCGCCGCGGTCAAGGCGGGGGAGTGGGAGGTCACCGCGGACGGCGACGTGCGCTTCGGCACGGTCCTGCTCGACGGCGTCCCGGTGATCCTGGAGGCCGAGGACTCGGCCTTCACCCTGTCCACGCGGATCGAGGTCAGCGACGACGCCCTGTCCGCCACGGTGCTGCCCTCGGGCGCCTTCGTGGTGCTGGACACCGCGCTCGACGCCGACCTGGAGGCAGAGGGCTGGGCCCGTGACCTGGTCCGGCTGCTCATGGACGAGCGCAAGGCTGCCGGGCTGAACATCGGCGAGCCGGCGCGCGCGACGCTGACTGTGCCGGCGGACAAGCAGGCCTGGACCGGCGCCCACCTGGACCTGATCAAGCGGGAGGTCAGCTGCGTGGAGCTGCAGGTGGTTACCGCCGACGTCGACGCCCCCAGCGCCACCGTGGCGCGAGCCTGAGGCGCGCCTCGCCCGCGGCGGGGGCAGCCGCTGCCCCCCGCGGTGCGAGCGGCAGCAGGCATAGACCAGGCGACTATTGGATCGTGCCTATGAATTATGCCTGTATATATTGGTAATCCTTAATTAGTGACTTAGGGGTTGCTTTTTTAGGGGTGGAACCGTGACCGGTCTGCCTATGAAATCGCTATACAAGCACGCTAGCCTCTGTACTGCGAACAGATCGCACCCGAGAAAAGAAGTGTCCGCCAGGCCCTGACGCGACGCCTCATCCCTGACCCGATTCTCCCAACACGTATCTGCCAGGGATTCTCATTCCCTGCCGGGCTACCGCCCGTCAAGGTTGTTCCATTTAAATGTGGAGGAATCGGTGACTCGCAAAAGCCCGCCGTTGCGCCATAGCATCGTCCCAGCCGAAGAAAAAAAGCTTAACGACGAGCGCAAGCCGCTTGTCTCGGTGATTGTGCCCGCGTTCAACTCCGAGCGGCATATCAACCAGGCGCTGGACTCCGTCCTGGCCCAAAGCATGCCGGACCTTGAGGTGCTGGTGGTCGATGACGCCTCCCGGGACCGCACGCTTGCGCTGGCCCAGGAGCGTGCCGCCGCAGATCCCCGGGTGCAGGTGCTCGCGCAGCCCGCCAACCGGGGGGTGGCCCAGGCCCGCAACCTTGCTCTTGCCCGGGCGCGCGGCCGGTACATCGCGTATCTGGACGCGGACGACCAGTGGTCTCCCCGCAAGCTCGAGCGCCAGATTGCGTTCATGTCTGCGCGCGGGCTGGCGGCCTGTATCGCCTCCTACGAGACGATCGAGGAGGACGGCACGCACCGCAACTACGTGCACGTTCCAGAGTCGATCGGTTACAGCGAATTTCTGAAGAATACGCTCACCTGCACGCTCACCATCCTGTTCGACACCGAGCGCGTGGATCCCGGCCTGCTCGTAATGCCTGACCTGCGCCGCGGCCAGGACGCCGCTACGTGGCTGCAGGTGATGAAGCGCGGGTACCGGATCTACGGGCTGGACGAGTGCCTGGCGAAATACCGCAAGACCTCCGGGTCCTTGTCCAGCGACAAGGTGAAGGCGGTAAAAAGAACCTGGAATCTCTACCGCAATGTAGAGGGCATCTCCCGCACTTACGCGGCCTACTGCCTGTCATGGCAGCTGTTTCATGCCGCGCTGAAGAGGAGAAAAGGCAAATGACTGTAAAGGAAATGACCCAGTCGCTGCTGTCCAGCCGGGCGGAGGCGGGGCTGCGGCAGAGGATCTACCGCCACAACTGTGCTCTGCCGCTAAGGCGTTACCGCGCAGAGCTGGAGCGGTGGTACCTGTTGTCGACCGGGCATCGTTGCAACCTGGACGATCCGCGCACCGTCGGCGAGAAGATCCAGTGGCTGAAGCTGTACGACTCCACGCCGCTGAAGGGGCGGCTGGCGGACAAGTTCCTCATGCGCGAGTGGGCCGCCCAGCGCGTGGGCTCCGAGTACCTCGTCCCGTTGCTGGGGGTGTGGGAACGCGCCGAGCAGATCGACTTCGCTGCCCTGCCACGCGCCTTCGTGCTGAAGGCGACGCACGGCACCCGGTGGAACATCGTGGTGCCGGACGCACGCAAGCTGGATACGGTCGCGGCGAGACGCCGCCTGGCGGCGTGGCTGCGCACCCGTGCCGCCATGACCGGCGGCTTCGAGCTGCACTACGAGTACTGCCAACCACGCGTCATCTGTGAACCGCTGCTGCGAGACGACAGCGGAGGCCTGCGCGACTACAAGGTGATGACCTTCAACGGCAAGGTGCAGTTCATTGTCTGCGTCTCTGGCCGCTTCACCCCCACGCCGAGCATACGCACCTACCTTCCGGACTGGAGCAGGGCGCCCTTTCATTACGGGGGAGACCCGGGGCCCGCGCAGTCGCTTGAGAAGCCTGCGGGCTTGGCGCAGATGCTTGAGATCGCCAGCGCAATCGGGGGCGACTTCGCCCTGGCACGGGTGGATTTCTACGAGGTGGAGGGGCGTGTGTATCTGGGCGAGATTACCTTCACCGATTCTAATGGCTTAACTTGGTTCGCGCCCAAGCGCTACAACGTGGAGCTGGGCGACCGTATCGTGCTGCCTGATAAGAAGCCGTTTCGGGGGGTAATGCTGTAGTGACTGTGAAGGACTTGGCCCGGAATCTACTTCCCGGCGCTGCACAAGACATTCTGCGCGACGCCGTCTACCGGCGTAACTGCCGCCTGGAGCCGTGGCAGTACCGGCAGGCCCTTGAGCGCTGGTACCGGCTTTCGACCGGCCGTACCTGCGACCTGGATGATCCGCGCACCTTTACGGAAAAGGCGCAGTGGCTGAAGCTGTATGACTCGACGCCCGTCAAGGGGCGGCTGGCGGACAAATTCCTGATGCGAGAAGTCGTCGCAGGCAAAATTGGCGGAGAGTACCTGGTGCCGCTGCTCGGGGTCTGGGAGTCGGCTGACGATATCGACTTCGATGCGCTGCCCGACAGGTACGTGATCAAGGCTACCCACGGTTCCGGCTGGAACATCGTCGTGCCGGATAAGCGGCGTCTGCATGAGGCCCGCTCACGGCGCCAGCTGGCCCGCTGGCTGGGGCGGCGCATGGCCATGACGGGCGGTTTCGAGCTGCACTACGAGTACTGCGAGCCACGTATCGTTGCCGAGCAGTTCCTGCAGGATGAGAGCGGGGGCCTGCGCGACTACAAGTTCGTGGCCTTCGATGGCGAGGTCCAGTTCGCCATTACCGTTGACGGCCGTTTCACCGGCGAGCGCATGCTCACCTTCCTGCCTGACTGGAGCAAGGCTCCGTTCCGCTACAACTCTCGCTACGACGACGGCGTAGCCGAGGACGTGCTGCCCCGCCCGAAGCGCCTGGAGGAGATGCTCGCCATCACCACAGAGCTCTCCCGCGGGTTCTCCCTGGCGCGGGTCGACTTCTACGAGGTTGCCGGCCGCCTCTATGTCGGCGAGGTCACCTTCACCAGTTCCAACGGGTTGCCCCGCTTGGCCCCGGCGGCCTACGACGCGGAGCTGGGCAGCCGCATCACTCTTCCGGCGAGGCAGCCGTTCCGGGGCGTGATGCTGTAATGCGCACAAGGAAGATCGGGGTAGTCGGGCGCGTTGACCCCTCCGGCGCGCTACTAGACGGCCAGTCCGTCAAGACCCGCACCCTCTACCGCCACCTGGTGTCCCACTACGGTGCTGAGAGCATCCTGACGGTAGATACCCGCGACTATCGCCGCCGCGCTCCCCAGGTCGCCCGGGAGCTGGCGCGGTGCCTGCGAAGCTGTGATGACGTCGTCGTACTCCTGTCTGCCGGCGGCCGACGCGCCCTGTTCCCGATTCTCGCGGCTGCCGCGCGGCTGCGCGGCAAGCGCATCTACCACAGTCTCATCGGAGGCAGGCTTGCCGCTGACGTCGCAAGGGACGGCGGTGGCAGGCTGGTCAAGCAGCTCAACAGCTTCGCCGTTAACTGGGTTGAGAGCCGCGCCCTGGCGGACAGGCTGCGCGAGCTCGGCGTCATCAACGCGGTCTACCTCCCCAACTTCAAGGACCTGAGCATCCCGCCAAGCGCGTCCCCCGTACCGGACGACCGCCCGGTGCGGCTGTGCACCTTCAGCCGTGTCACGCCCCTGAAAGGCATTACGAACGCAATCCAGGCGGTCTGCGCCATCAACGCCGACGCCGGCGAGGACAAGGCCGTCCTGGACATCTACGGGCCGCTGGACCCCGACTATGCGGAAGAGTTCCGCAGGCTCGTCAATGCTCATCCGTGCGTCCGCTACGCGGGCCAGGCGGCCCCCGACCAGGGAGCCAGAATTCTGCGCGATTACTACGCGCTGCTCTTCCCAACGCAGTGGCCCGGTGAGGGCGTGCCCGGAACCATTATCGACGCCATGGCCGCGGGGCTGCCGGTGGTGGCCAGTAGGTGGCCGTATTACAGCGAGATGCTGCAGGACGGTGTCACCGGGCTGAGCTACGACTACGACCAGCCGGGCCAGTTGCGCGAGGCGCTGAGCCGATTCCTCGCGCTGCCCACGGCCGAGGTAGGAGCCATGCGCCGCGGCATCCACGCCCGCGCCGCCAACTACTCCTCCCAGGAGGTAGTTGCGCAGATCATCCGCACACTCGACGCCGGTGCCCCAAGACTCAGCGCCGAACGGCGGGCTCCGGCAGACGGGACCCGGGTGCTACTGGTTATACACGGGCTGAGCACTGGCGGCGCCGAAACCATGGTTCTGGGCCTTGCCCGCGAGCTGGTCGCGGCGCAGATCCCGGTGCGGGTGGTCAGTCTGCACGGGGCGGACACCGACGTGGGAGAGCGCATGCGGCAGGCCGGCATCGACGTCGTCGCCCTCAACAAGGCCTCGGGCCCAGATCCCCGCACGGTCCTCGCGCTGCGGCGGCAGATCCGGGAATTCGCCCCCACGGTCGTGCACTCCCACCTGCCGGTACTTCAGTACGTAGTGCCCGCTGTGCGCATGTCCGGCAGTGGAGCCCGCATCATCCACACGGTCCACAACCTGGCCACGAAGGAGACGCGGCGCCGCGGCCTGCGGCGCTTCAACCACCTGGCCTTCACCCACGGGGTGGTGCCGGTCGCACTGACCGGGCAAGTTCGCGACTCGGTGTGCCGCGAGTACGCGCTGGAGCCGAAGGCCGTTCCGATCGTGGGCAACGGCGTCGACGTCGGCCACTTCTTGTGCGAGCCGCGTAACGGGCGCCGAGGCCCGGTGCGGCTGCTGTGCGTGGCACGGATGGTGCCGGCCAAGAACCTGTCCCTGCTGCTGGAGACCCTGGCTGAAATGGTGCGGCTCGGCGCTGATGCCTCACTCACGCTGGTTGGAGACGGTCCCCTGCGCCCGCAACTGGAGGCGCGGACCCGTGACCTGGGACTGGTCGGCCGCGTCCACTTCGCCGGTCTGCAGCGCGACCCGGTCGCATTCTTCAGGGAATCCGACATATTCGTGCTGCTGTCGGACTACGAGGGACAGCCGATGAGCCTCATTGAGGCGATGGCGGCCGGCCTGCCGGCCGTGGCGACGCCGGTGGGCGGGGTTCCCGACATCGTCGTCGATGATGCCAACGGGGCCCTGGTGCCACCTGACCCGCAGCAGGCGGCAACGGCCATCCACGCCATCTGGAACGATCCGGAGAGGTATGCCCGGCTCAGCGCCGGCGCGGTACGCACGGCTGGGGAGCACTCGGTCCGCACCATGACGGAGAAGTACCTTGAGCTCTACCGCTGAGACCTTCTCTGCCCCGCCCCTGCCCGCCCGGGTAGCGCCACCTCGCCTGGCTGACCGCTGCTATCCCCTGCGCTACCTGGGGCTGCTGACGGCGTGCCTGATCCTCATGAAGCCCATCCTGGTGGACCAGGACGCGCTCCTGGCCCCGATGGTGAAGGCCGCCACCGCGGCGGTCTTCACGGTGCTGTGCCTGATGCACCTGGCGCGGCGCGTGCCCTTGTCGCCCGTCTTCCTCGTCTTCGTGTTCTACCGCCTGGCCTTTCTTCCGCCGACTCTCTACCACGGCGGTGACATACTCAACTGGGGGTACGCCAGTGTCGCCCAAGTCTCCCTGCTACTACTCATTGAGCTGCAGGCAGACGTCGGCCCGGACGCGCGTCGCCGACTGCTGCGCGTCATTGCGGACCTGCTGCTGGCCTACCTGGTGATCAACTACCTGATGATCCTGACCGGCACCCACCGGACCTTCACCATGGACGGGCAGTTCGCTCAGCCCTCGTACCTGCTGGGCATCCGCACTCGTGTCACTGACTGCATCTTCACCGCGGCTCTGGTGTCGCTGCTCTACGATTCCGTATCGCCACGGAGGTACGGCTGGCGAACCATTTTGGCGCTGGCCCTCGGCGCACTACAAATCATCTCCCTACAGGTGGCCACCGCAGCTGTGGGTGCGGGCATAGCGGCGGTTTTCTACTTCGGCGCGCGCGTGCGGGACGGGCCCATTCGCACAGTATTCTCCATGCGCGGCGTGACCGTATTCGGCCTATTGGTCAACCTGCTGGTGGTCGGAGCGCGTGTCCAGCTCTATTTCACAACCGCGCTCGGCCACTTGTTCGGCAAGTCGGCAAGCCTTACTGGCCGCACCGACCTATGGGACGCCGCTTATCCGATCCTGGCAGAATCGCCCCTGCTCGGCCACGGCATCAACTATGAGTTCGGTGCGTTCATCCCCGGCGCCAACGGGCTGACCTGGCAGGCTCACAATCAGTACCTCCAGCTCATGTACGACGGCGGATTAGCTGCCGTACTCCTGTTCCTCGCAATGCTGTGGTTGGCGAGCAGCAGCGTCGACTGCTCCGGTGTGGACCCCCGTGCTCGCGCTGCATTTGTTTCGGTGTATGCCGCTATGTCGGTCATGATGGTCACCGAGATTTACACGTATAATATGGCGCTGTTCTACCTGATCCCCTTCCTGGCCGCCCGGGCCGAACAGCTGACGGGCGGCGCAGAACGCGGCGGGAAGGGGGCTCGGTGAGTATTCGCTCGCTATTAGTCAAATTGCGCCGTCCGGGGATTAAGTCGGGCACCTCGACGGATTCACTGCTGCTGGCCAGCGTCAAGGTAGTCACGCTCGCCTCCGCCATGGTCAACACGATGATCCTGTCACACAGCCTGTCCCTGACCGCCTACGGCACCTACGCGCAGGGGGTGCTGCTGGTGGCCGTGTGCTCCGACGGGACAATCCTGGGGATGGTCGACGCCGTCAACTACTTCTTCAACCGGGGCGGCAGGAATGCCTCCGCACGCGAGTACGTGCGCACCATCCTGGGCCTGCAGACGGTCATTGGTCTGGTCACGGCGATTGTCCTGGTGGTGGCGCGGGGCGCGATCGGAGGGTACTTCTCCAACCCGCTGCTGGAGCCGCTGATCGTCCTGCTCGCCCTGCGGCCGATGCTCACCAACATGATGAGCATGCTGCAAGTGCTCGTCGTGTCGATCGGGCGGGCCCGCGCCATCGCCGTGCGCAACCTGGCCTTCTCCGCCCTGAAGCTCACCGCCGTGCTGATCACGGCCCTGGTGACTTCCTCCATTGCGGTGCTGTTCGTCATGCTGCTCGCACTCGACCTGGCGTCGGTGCTGTGGTTCTGGGACTGCTTCCGACGCTGGCAGTATCTCCTGCTTCCGGCCCGGCCCCGCTGGCTCCTGGCGCGGGACATCCTTGCCTTCGCCCTGCCCATGGGCGTGTACGTGATGACATCCTCCGTCATGCGGCAGGTCGGGGCCCTCGTGATCGGCATGTATGAGACCACCGAGCGGTACGCGGTCTACGCCAACGCCTCCACGGTGCTACCCCTGGACGTTATCCCCAACTCCTTCCTGACCGTCATCATCCCGATCGTCACCCGCTACCTGGGCGCCGGCCGCAAGGACCTGGTACGACGCCTGTTCCACCACTACCTCGCCGTCGGCTACCTGACTACGGTGACCTTCTGTGTCGCCACCATGGTGGTTGCCCCCGAGGTTATTCAGGTGCTGTACGGTGCGCGCTACCTGGGCGGGCTGGCAGTGTTCCGCCTCTACCTGATCACCACGATGGTCCGCTTCGCCGGCCTGTCGCTCATCCTCAGCGCGGCCGGGCGCACCCGCACACTCATGGCCGTGTCGCTGGCCGCAGTGGCGGCCAATATCGTGGCCTGCCCGGCCATGTACGCGCTGCTCGGCTTCGTCGGGCCGGCGGTGGCCTCCGTCGGCGTCAACCTGGCCATGACCTGCGTGCTGCTGCGGCTCAGCCTGAAGGAGATCGACGGCGGATTCGCCTCTGCCTTTGACGCCCGCACGCTTGGCCGCTTCGCCCTGACCGCCGCCGCCGTCGCCCTGGCCGGGCAGGGGCTGCGGGCGGTCCTGCACGCGCTTGGGGTCCCGGTGCTCGGCATCGCGGTGGCCGTGCTGTGCGCGGTCTCCGCTGCCATCCTCCTGCTGAACCGGCGTTCCCTAGCCACCTCGCTGCGGGAGATCAATGCCATGAAGTGATGCCCGCCAACCCGCTGCGGACGCAGGCGAGTCCCCAGCGCCAGCCGAGTAGCCGACCCAGTCAGCGATCAAATGAGCAACGAACAGGAGACCACCATGACCGCATCCATACGATCCATACGCCCGCCCCACGCCTGCTCCCGGTCCCGGGAGCGCCTTGAGAACACCGCGCCTGGCGCGCATCCTGGTGGTGAGCGAGTATGACGTTGGCAGATATCCTCATACTGACCCGGCGCTGGGCCGCAGGCCTGCTCGTGGCCGCGCTCGTGGGCGCGGGAGCGGGCTACGCCCTGGTGCGGCTCACTCCGGTCACCTACGCGGCCACCGCCATAGCCTATGTGCGCGTTGAGGTCGCCGGCGACCAGAACGGCTCCTCCTCGCAGTACGCGGCCGAGCAGCTGGCCATAAGCCAGGCGGAGTCACTTGTCCCGGTAGTCACCTCTCCAGTAGTAGCGCAAGCCGTCGCCCGGAGCCTCGGTATTGACGCACCTCCGGCGGCGCTTGCGGACACAATCTCCGCCAAGCACGTGGACGGCACCCACATGCTGGAGGTCACGGCGCGGGCGGGCTCGGCCGCCGAGGCCAGGCAAGTCGCCGACGCCGCGGTCGGGCAGGCCGCTGTGGAGCTGAAGAGCCTTGAGGGGGCGCAGTACCCGGCGGAAGTGGTGCTGATGTCCTCGGCCGAACTGGACGACGTGTCCCACTCGCCATCGGCCTTCCGCGCCGTCGCAGCCGGGGCCGTCACGGTGCCCGCGCTCGTGTACGCAATGCTCCTACTAGCCGCAGTAATGGGAGCTGCACGCCGAGGCGCGGCGGCCGGGGGCCGAACCGGCCAGGAACCCGGCCCCGCCCCCGCTAGCTCCCACCACCCCTGAACAACCACCTAAGCCTCCTGGATGCTCCATGATTCAACCACCCGTTCCCCTGGCGTCACCAACTCCCCGCTCCGGGCTCAGGAGATTCCTGCTCAGGCGGCGCTCTAGTCCGTCCTCGCAGTCTCTTCCAGCCGTCGCCACCTCGGCGGCCAAGCGCGCCGTCGACATCACCGGGTCCGCGCTGCTCATCGTGGTGCTGGCGCCGGTGTGGCTCATAGTGCCCCTGCTAGTGCATCGGCAGGACGGCGGCCCCGCTCTGTTCAAGCAGACCAGGGTGGGACTGGAAGGCAAGGACTTTCAGATGTGGAAGTTCCGCACCATGCGCGTAAATGCCGACGCAGAGCTGGAAGACCTGCTGCGAGAGCAGAACCGGCTCGACAAGCCCCTGTTCAAGGTCGAGAACGACCCGCGTATCACCCGGCTAGGCGGCGTGCTGCGGCGCACCTCCATCGACGAGCTGCCCCAGCTGTTCAATGTTTTGCAGGGGTCTATGAGCCTGGTGGGTCCCCGGCCGCAGGTGCCCAGGGAAGTCGCGATGTACGACGCCGTCGCCGCTCGCCGGCTACAGGCCAAGCCCGGTATCACCGGACTGTGGCAAGTCAGCGGCCGATCCTCACTGCCCTGGGAAGAGGCGATCCGCCTCGACCTGCACTACGTCGACAACTGGACGCCGTTGCTGGACCTGAAGATCCTGTGCCGCACCGTCAAGGCGGTGCTTACTCAGGAGGGCTCAGAATGAGGCTCCCGGCTACTGGTGCCGGGTCAGCCGCGGGTCGGGTGCTCCGGTAGGGTGACCAGCGTACGTAGCTGGGAGGCTCCATGACTGAACCGATGCAGCGCCACAATTTCGCCTTCATGGTGGTCGGCGGCCCCACTGTGGCGGTGGACGTCGCCGGGCTGCGCCTCGTAGTCGACCCCACCTTCGACCCGCCCACCGACTACGGCGCCCTGCGCAAGACCCGCGGGCCGGCCGTGGACGCGCAGGCGCTCGCGGACGTCGACGTCGTCCTGGTCAGTCACGCCGACCATGCCGATAACCTCGACGTCTCCGGGCGTGCCTTCGCCCTGGCCGCGCCGCGCCTGCTGACCAACCCCGGCTCGGCCCGCCGGCTCGGGGCGGGCGCCGAAGGCCTCGCCCCGTGGCAGTCCGTGGTGGTGGGTGACGGCGCCACGGTCACCGCAGTGCCGGCCCAGCACGGTCCGGCCGACGGGGAGGTCGACGCCGCCGGACACGTCAACTGCGAGGTCACTGGCTTCGTCATCCAGGCCGCGGGTAGCACGATCTATTGCACCGGGGACAATGCCTCCCTGGAGCTGATAGCTCGGGTCAGGGAGCGCTTCGGCAGTATCGACCACGCTGTGCTGAACGCCGGCCGGGCGACCGTGCCCGGCAAGTTCGCCGGGCGGCCCCTGAGCCTGTCCGCCGAGCGGGCTAGCGCAGCCGCGCAGGTGCTGGGGGCGCGGCACGTCGTCGTCGCCCACCAGACCGGCTGGGAGCACTTCACCGACGGACCCGGTGCGACGCTGCGGGCCTTCCGTGACGCCGGCATCCTGGACCGCCTGGACCGCACGCCCGAGGGGGAGTGGAGCCTAGGTTGATACATCCCGGCCGCGTGCTCACTGCACCGCGGCGAGTCTGCGCGCGGCCTCAACGACCTCGGCGCGGTAACGGGCGAGGGAATCGGCGTCATCGGTGCTGCCAGTCACCATGCGGGCGACCTGAGGCATGACGGCGGAGTAGCCCGCGAGCGCCAACAGCTGGAAGTACAGCGACCGCGCGGAGATCGAGCCCGATACGGTGCCGTGCGTCTGGCCTGCTGCTATTGCCTCAGTTCTGGACGCGTACACTTCACGGCGCTGCGACTCCTCGGGCACCTCCTCGCCGAATGACAGTGCTTCCCACATGAGTAGGCGCACGTGTTGCGGATGGTGCAAGTTGTAGTCGAACATGCGGCCCGCGAAGTCGCCCAGTGATTCGGCGTCAGTGGCATTCAGGGGGACCGCGCCGGTGCCCTCGGCCAGCTGCTCGCGGAGCACTTGGGCGAATAGCCCGGGCTTGGAGCCGAAGTAGTTGTAGACGCGCTCCTTGTTGATTCCGGCGCGGCGGGCGATCCGCTCCATGGTGGTTCCGTCCGGGCCGTGGGCGACGAACTCCTCGGTGGCGGCGTCCAGGATCTTGCGCCTGGTGGCCTGCGCGTCTCGCGCCATGTGTGCTTCCTCTCGTCGACCGGTTCCAACGCAAGCGTTGCCTCCCGGGTGGGAGCGTACTACAGTCGAGTCCAACGCCAACGTTTTCGTTGGTTAGTGTCGGACCAAAGGAGCCCATCGCATGCCCCACCCACAGCAGGCACTCATCATCGGGGTCGGCCCCGGATTGGGTGCCGCACTGGCTCGCCGTTTTGGCCGAGAGGGATTCACGCTGACCATCGCCGCCCGACACCAGGAGCACCTTGACGCCATCGCCTCGGAGTTGCGCTCCGAGGGTCTCGCTGTGGACACCCTCGTGCTCGATGCTGCGGACCCCGCGGCAATGAAGGTCCGGCTGAAGGCGCTGTCGGAGCGGATCGATCCGGACGTGGTTATCTACAACGCGGCCGTCATCGCCAGCGACGACATCCTCACCGCTGACATCGACCGCCTCAGCGACGCCTACAACGTGGACGCGCTCGGCGCAATCGTGACCGCCCAGGTCTTCGTTCCCGGCATGAAGCGGCGGGGCAGCGGCACGCTACTGCTCACGGGCGGCCGACTCGGCGTAGACCCCGATCCGGCATACGGCACACTCAGTGTCGGCAAGGCCGCGCTGCGCGCCGTCGGGGAGCTGCTGTTCCAAGAACTTGCGGCCGACGGTGTACACGCCGCCTCCATAACCGTCTCCGGTGCCATTCGGCCTGAAACTCCTTTCGCCCCCGAACTCATTGCCGACCGCTTCTGGGCAGTGCACACCCAGGAGCGCGAACAGTGGGTGGGAGAAACCGTCTTCGACGGCAGCGCCGCCGAGGGGAGCGCCGTATGACGCCAGCCGTGGGCGCTTTCGGTGTACTGAGGGTGCCGGCGACATGACCGGTGCGTTGGACGAATCCATGACGGGTCACCCCCCGGCGTCGGATCGTGCGGGTGCGCGGCCCACTGGCGCCGGCATGTCCGATGGACAGGCATTCCTGTTCGCCACCGCCGGCGGTGCCGCCGTCGGTAACCTCTACTGGGCGCAGCCGATCCTGTCGGTCTTGGCTCGTGACCTCGGGGTCTGTCTGGGGACCGCCGCCCTGCTTGTGACATTTACCCAGGTCGGCTATGCCGTTGGTGTCTTCCTCCTGGTGCCTCTCGGTGACATTGCTGACCGCAGACGGCTCATTCCCAGGATGATGACGGCCGCGGCCCTCATGCTGGGGGCGAGCGCCCTGGCGCCGAGCTTCCCGATTCTGCTGGTCACTCTCGGCCTGGTGGGCGCGAGCACGGTCTCCGGCCAGATGCTCGCCCCCCTGGCGGGAGATCTGGCCACCGATCAGCAGCGCGGACACGTCCTCGGCACGGTGGCTGCCGGCATCGGCATCGGCATCCTCGCGGCTCGCGCCATCAGCGGCGTAATCACGGACCTGCTCGGCTGGCGCGCCCTGTACGGGACCGTAGCGATCGCTATGGTGCTCATGGCCCTCGTGATGCGGCGTTCCCTGCCCACGCTCCCGCCGCGAACCCGCGCGGCCTACCCCGACCTCCTGGCATCGGTGCCGCGTACATTCCTTATGAGCGCGACGGCACGGTGGACGGGGTTCCTCGGCGCCTGCGCCATGTGCGTGTTCACCCTGTACTGGACGGGGCTGACATTCCTGCTGTCCGGGCAGCCGTTCGGATTCTCCGCCACGCAGATCGGCTTGATCAGCCTCATTGGCATCCTCGGAGCCGTTGCGGGACAACGTGCCGGCGGCTTGTACGACCGCGGCCTGGCCATGCCGGCTATTGGCGTCGGCTTAGCGGGGTCGATTGCAGCCTTCGCGCTGTCGGGACTGGCGCCGCACTCGCTTACAGCGGTTACCGTGTCAATCGCCCTGTTTTCGGTTGGCATTCAGGTAGTCCAGGTGATGACACAGACGCGTATGCTCTCCATCGATCCCGGTGCGCGCAGTCGCCTTAACACGCTGTTCGTCGTCGGCAACTTCCTCGGCAGCTCGATCGGTTCCGCGCTTGCCTCCGCGCTGTGGGGATGGGGCGGTTGGCCCTTGGCCATCGCCGGGGCGACGGCGATCCTCTTGGTTGCCCTGCTGGCATGGCTTGTGCAGCGGCGCCGCGCGCTCGACGTCTACTACGAGGGCTAGCCGACTACATGCGTTGGCGTGACCGGGCCGCATCTACGCCGGCGGAGCCTGGCTGGTCAGCAGCTCGGTTACTACCCCCGGCAGGCCTTGGAACTGGGCAAATCCGTCCGAGAACCATGAACATTTCAATCGATCAGGAGCAATTCCCATGGAGTACGTCGAGCTGAACAACGGCGTGGTCATGCCGGTGCTGGGATACGGCACCTATTTGACCCCGCGGCGCGTGACCCAGCGGCACGTCGCCGGCGCCCTGGACGCTGGCTACCGGCTCATAGACACCGCTCAGAACTACGGCAATGAGCGCGAGGTTGGGGCCGCGGTGCGCGCCTCCGGGCTGGGCCGCGAGGAGGTCTTCGTTACCTCGAAGACCCAGACCAGCGGTTACCGGTCTACCCGCGCGGGCATCGAGGAGTCCTTGGCGGCCGCCGGGCTGGACTACCTCGACCTGATGATCATCCACTGGCCCAATGCCGACTCCCGCGGCACCTACCGGGCCCTGGAGGAGGCGTACCGGTCCGGTCAGCTGCGCGCCATCGGCCTGTCCAACTTCAACCGAGAGCAGGTCCTGGAGATCATCGACACCGCCGACGTCGTTCCCGCCATCAACCAGATCGAGACCCACCTGTACTGGCAGCAGTGGGGTATGCACGACTTCCTCGCCGCCCACGGGATCGTCCACGAGTCGTGGTCGCCGCTCGGCGAGGGGCAGACGAGCATGCTGCGTGATCCGGTCCTGATCCGGGTAGGCCGGACCCACGGCAAGAGCCCGGCCCAGGTACTACTGCGCTTCCTCACGCAGAACCGGATCGTGTCGATACCCAAGTCGCTCAACCCGGAGCACATCCGCGAGAACCTCAGCATCTTCGACTTCCGGCTCAGCGACGAGGAAGTCGGCGCGATCCGCGCACGGGACGCCAAGCGCTCCCAAAGCGGATGGCCGGCCGCGATGGCCGCAGAGGAACGCTACTGACTCTCCTCGGCGGCACGCACGCCGGCGGGACGTGATGGCAGGATTAACCCATGGCCTCACCTACGCTTCCCGCCGGCGCTGCAACCACCGTTCCGCTGCCGTTGGGTGAAATGCCCCCGGTCACCGCCTGGTTGTCGGATATGGACGGCGTCCTGGTGCGGGAGAACCGCGCCCTGCCCGGCGCGCAGCAGTTCCTGGACGCCCTGGAGCGCAAGGGCATGCCCTTCCTAGTGCTGACCAACAACTCTATCTTCACCAACCGGGACCTGTCCGCCCGGCTGGCCCGCTCCGGGCTCACAGTCCCGGAGGAGCGCATCTGGACCTCCGCCAACGCCACGGCGGCCTTCCTGACCCAGCAGTCCCCGGCCTCCACCGCATACGTGATCGGTGAGGCCGGTCTGACCACGGCGCTGCACGGCGCCGGCTACGTCATGACCGACCAGGACCCGGAGTATGTGATCCTGGGGGAGACCCGCACCTACGACTTCAACGCCATCACCCGCGCCATCCGGCTGATCGAGGGCGGCGCGAAGTTCATCGCCACCAACCCCGACGTCAACGGCCCCTCCGATGAGGGCACGCTGCCGGCCACCGGCGCCGTAGCGGCCATGATCCAGGCGGCCACTGGCCGGTCCCCCTACTTCGTCGGCAAGCCGAACCCGGTGATGATCCGGGCCGGGCTGAACAAGATCGGAGCCCACTCCGAGGCGGCCGCCATGGTGGGGGACCGCATGGACACCGACATCCAGGCGGGGGTTGAGGCGGGCCTGCGTACACACCTGGTGCTGTCCGGCTCCACCACGCTGGAGCAGGTCGAGGCCTTCCCCTTCCGGCCCTTCGGCATCCATGAGGGCATCGGCGAGCTCATCGAACTGGTAGAGGCCGAGCGCTGAGTGACCGGGATGGCTGGGGTGTCCGGTGCCACCGTCCACCGCCGAGGTCGGTTGAAATAACCGTCGAGATCGGTCGTTGTTACCACCGAGGTCGGTAGATATGGTTCCGCCCACGGCGTCAGCACCTGCCCCGCCCTCCCCGGAGCCGATCATCTAGGCTGGCCCGCGTCGTCGAGCAGGAAGCAGGAACACCAGCACATGAGCAGCAAGCAGCGCGATCGGGACGCTCACGCCAGCGGTCAGACCGAGTCGCATCCCGGTGCGGCCTTCGGCATTCCCGCCGGTGCCAGTGGCGAAGACGTAGTAGACGCCGTCTACGGGCCCGGCGGCACGCACTCCGGCATCGATCCCGAGCTGCTACCGTACCTGGAAGCCGCCGACTCGCCCGAGGGCAAGTCCCTGGCCCAGGCCGCCGAGGACGACGCCGCTGCCGAGCACAGCCGCGAGCAGGCCGAGGCGGAAGACCTGGCTGCCCTGCGCGAGCTCGTCGCCGCCAATATGGTGCCCGGCGGCGACCTGGAGCGCCTGGACGCCCTGCTGGCCGAGGTCGACGCCGATGAATCCGACGACTGGGAGGACTGGGAACCGGTACTGCCCGACGTCGCCGGGAATGGTTCCGCGGAAGACAGTCCCGGGGCTGACGCCGAGCGCCACCGCGCCGAGCTGACCGCAGCCGCCCGCGCCGTCGAGGTGTCTGCGCGCATGCGCGAGGTCGAGGCGGAGATCCTCTCCCGCGCTCCCGAGCACCAGGTGCAGCCCTCCCTGGAACGCGTTGAGGCCGTGCTCGACATCCTGGGCAACCCCGAGCGCAACTACCGGATCGTGCACGTGGCGGGCACTAACGGCAAGACCTCCACCGCTCGCATGACTGAGCGCCTGCTGGCCGCCACCGGCATGCGCACCGGGCGCTTCACCAGCCCCCACCTGGCCACCATCCGCGAGCGCATCGCCCTGGACGGTGAGCCCATCAGCGAGGAGGGCTTCATCGCCGCCTGGGAGGACGTCGCCCCCTACGTCGAGATGGTAGACGCCCGCTCCCAGGCCGCCGGGGGCCCGCGGCTGAGCTTCTTCGAGGTACTCACGGTGATGGCGCTGGCGGCCTTCGCCGACCATCCCGTGGACGTGGCGGTGATCGAGACCGGCATGGGCGGTACTTGGGACTCCACCAACGTGGTGCCCGGCGACGTGGAGGTCATCACTCCGATCGGGCTCGACCACGCCGCGTGGCTGGGCGCCACGGTTGAGGAGGTCGCCGCCAATAAGGCCGGCATCATCAAGGACGGCGCCACGCTGGTTACCGCCGCGCAGCCGGAGTCGGTGCAGGCGGTAATCGCCGCAGCCGCCGTCGAGCATCAGGTCATATGGCGGCGGGAGCTCGACCCGGAGGAGGATCCCGGGGCCCCCGACGCCGGCGTGCTCCGGGTGGTGGACCGCACCTTGGGCGTTGGCGGGCAGATGGCTACCTTCGCCACCGCCGCGGGCGTGTACGAGGACGTGTTCGTGCCGCTGTACGGCGACTACCAGGCGCATAACGCCTTGCTGGCACTGGCCGCTGCGGAGGCCGTCTTCGGCGGTAGGCAGCTTCCCGCGAAGATCGTTGAGGACGGCTTCGCATCCGTGACCAGCCCCGGCCGCCTGGAGGTGCTGCGCTCCAGCCCGACGGTTATCGTCGACGCCGGCCACAACCCCCACGGCGTTACGGCCCTTTCTGGGGCGGTGGAGGAGGCCTTCGGCTTCCAGCACCTGGTTGCCGTCGTCGGCCTCATGGGGGACAAGGACGCGGAGGGAATCCTGTCGGTGCTGGAGCCGGTCTGCGACGCCGTCGTGTGTGTTCCGGTCGAGTCTCCACGTGCCATGGATGCCGAGGACTTGGGCGCGGTGGCGCGCGAGGTATTCGGCGCGGACCGGGTGGTTGTGGCGCCCACGCTGGCGGCCGGCGTGGAGCAGGCGGTGAGCCTGTCGGAGGGCTTCGATGCTCCGCTTACCGCCTCGGGCGTGCTCGTGGTCGGTTCCGTAGTGCTGGCCGCGCAGGCGCGCGCCCTGTTCGGCAGGCCCTGACTCCCGAGACCGGCACCAGTAACGTGCCGAGACCGGCACCAGTAACGTGCCGAGACCGGCAGATGCGGCTGCGCCGCCGGTGTGGGGCTGTCGTTTACACTCGGTCGGGCCGCCGGTTTTTGAACCTGCGGACGCTCTCCAGTCCCCGCCCCGACGGAAGGAACGTCATGACTGACGCCCCCGAACGCATCCTCGTCCTGCTCAAGCCCGACGCCGTGGAGCGCCGCCTGACCGGCGAGATCCTGCGGCGCATCGAGGCCAAGGGCTACGACATCGTCGCTCTGAAGCTGGTGCTCCCCACCACCGAGGTCCTGGCTGCCCACTACGCCGAGCATCTTGACAAGCCCTTCTACCCGGGCGTCGTGGAGTACATGACTCGCGGTCCCGTAGTCGCCGTCGTCGTGGAGGGACAGCGAGTTGTGGAGGGGGTTCGCTCACTGATGGGCGCAACCGACCCGACGGCGGCCGCTCCCGGCACCATCCGCGGTGACCTCGGCCGCGACTGGGGTACTAGCGCCATCCAGAACCTGGTGCACGGATCGGATTCGCCCGCCTCCGCGCAGCGCGAGATCGGTATCTGGTTCCCCGAGCTGGCGGATTGAGCCGAGCTGCTGACGCAGCGGGGAAACATGTGGGGTCGCCACCAGTGCGGTGGCGACC
>NZ_PIZD01000042.1:0-6530 GCF_010365615.1 Actinomyces sp. 565 | reverse complement strand
CCATCACCAACATCACCGCCACCGCCCTAGTCATACTCAACCTGAACAACAACCTCCCCTGATGAGAAAGGCTCACTCAAGCTTCTCATCGAGGAAGCCGAGTCGGATCCTTTAGCCACCTGGCTGACCGAGCAGACCGCGAACGGCTTGTCTCTGTGCTCCTCCTTCTTGCTGCACACAGAGCTGTACTGCGCCGCTCGACGACGCCGACAGCTCGATATGCAGTCAACCGCATCATTACTGTCGGGGATCGAACTCATTGACATCTCGCGGGAGCATCTGCTCAACGCGGCGCGAGACACGGCGGGGCTGCGTGCGGCAGGCGCGATCCACCTCGCAGTTGCCCTGAACGTACGCTCCGACCTGCTCCTCACTTACGACCGGGAAATGCAACAAGCTGCACTGCAACGAGGGCTGACGGTGACCGCCCCTAGATGATTGATTCCCAGGGCACCGCCGGGGTTCGTCTTGAAGTGCGTACCCGCTTGGAGCGCCTTATACGCGCTCTCAGACGACCCAAGTAGAAGAACGCGGTCCAACTGGACAAAGGCGGTCAGCGCATGCGACGACCGGCTTGAGTCACAAGTACGCAGGTCGGCCCGCAGCAACTCATGGCTGCTGCGAGCCGACCTGCGTGTGTGCATGGCGGATCGAGCGATCAGCGCTCGACCTCGCCCCGGATAAAGGCCTCGGTGGAGTCCATGGCTTCCTCGTCGGGGCGCTGCTGCGGCGGAGACTTCATGAAGAAGGAGGCCGGGGACAGCAGCGGTCCGCCGATGCCGCGGTCCAGGCCGATCTTGGCGGCCCGGATGGCGTCAATGACCACGCCGGCGGAGTTCGGGGAGTCCCATACCTCCAGCTTGTACTCCAGGCTGACCGGGGCGCCGCCGAAGTTGCGGCCCTCCAGGCGTACGAAGGCGAACTTGCGGTCGTCCAGCCAGCCGACGTAGTCGGAGGGGCCGACGTGGATGTCCTTGTCGTCGAACTGCTTGGAGACGTTGGAGGTGACCGCCTGGGTCTTGGAGATCTTCTTCGACATCAGCCGCTCGCGCTCCAACATGTTCTTGAAGTCCATGTTGCCGCCGACGTTGAGCTGGTAGGTGCGGTCAATGGTGATGCCGCGCTCCTCAAACAGGCGAGCCAGCACCCGGTGGGTGATGGTGGCGCCGATCTGGGACTTGATGTCGTCGCCGATGATCGGCAGGCCGGCGTCGGTGAACTTCTGCGCCCAGGCCGGGTCGGAGGCGATGAACACCGGCAGGCAGTTGACGAAGGCGCAGCCGGCGTCGATGGCGCACTGGGCGTAGTAGCGGTCGGCCTCCTCCGATCCGACCGGCAGGTAGGAGACGACGACGTCTACCTGGGCGTCCTTCAGCGCCTGGACCACGTCGACCGGGGGCTCGGAGGACTCCTCAACGGTCTCCCGGTAGTACTTGCCGAAGCCGTCGAGGGTGACGCCGCGCTGGACCTTCACACCGGTGGGGGCGACGTCGGCGATCTTGATGGTGTTGTTCTCCGAGGCGTTGATGGCGTCTGCCAGGTCGAGCCCGACCTTGGCGGCATCAACGTCGAAGGCGGCAACGAACTCAATGTCCGAGACGTGGTAGTCACCGAACTTGACGTGCATCAGGCCGCCTACCGTGTCGGTCGGCTTGGCACCCGCGTAGTGGGTGACACCCTGCACCAGCGACGACGCGCAGTTGCCCACGCCGACGATGGCGACACGTATCTTGCTCATCTGTTCTCCTAATCGGCCAACCCATGACCGTTCGAGGATCTGACGCGCGCGATTTTAACGATCTTCCCTGGTCAGAGCATGTCACGCCCGTGAATTAGCGGCATTCAGCGAATGCGCAGCCCAGCTGACGCCGGCGTCAGTGTGGGAACCGTCATGTACGTCGGAGGCAAAAGCGCCCTGCTGGTGGCGTGCTTCGACGAACACATCGAGGCGCTGCACACCGGCCGCCCTCCGGCCAATGGCTGATTGGCCTGCTAGCAGTTGTGTTGCTCGGTGACGCCATCCTGTCGCTGAGACCGCCTGCATTCATCCACGTCAGTCTCACCGGAGTGGGGTTTCCGCGTCAGTGGTGGGGGGGCTACTGGAGGTGGCGCGCATAGTCCATAGGCGTACCGCTACCGGGACCACGCGCTCTCATGTCACCAGATGCACCACTTTCCCGGTCGGCTCCGCATAAGCATCAGGCTCCTCCCCCGGCATCCAGGGGAACACGCGCCTGCTCTAACTACTCCAACCTCGAAAGTGGTGCATCCAGTGACACCAACGGCTCTCGAACACGCCGTCTCAGCGGGTGCGTGCCTCCACGCGCCGCGCCATCGCACCCAGCGCCCAGTTGATGATCACGTAGATCACCGCGATGATCACGTAGGCGGGCAGGTAGACGTCCAGGTGTGCAGTGACGCGCGCGGAGGAGGTCAGCAGGCGTCCGGCGTACATCAGCTCCAGGTAGGCAACCACGTATCCCAGGGAGGAGTCCTTCAGGATCGTCACCAGCTGGGTAATCAGCGTCGGCAGCATCATGCGCAGCGCCTGCGGCGCCAGGATCAGCCGCATGGTCTGGCCACCGCTCAGCCCCAGCGCCTGGGCGGCCTCGCTCTGGCCCCGATCCAGGGCAAGCACCCCCGATCGGAATACCTCCGCCGTCGTGGCCGAGGAGCACATGATGATGGGCACGGTAAGCATCCAGAAGGGAGTCAGCGTAAGTCCCCAACGCGGCACCGCCAGCAGGAAGAAGTAGATCAGCAGCAGCATAGGGACGGCCCTCATGGTGTCGATCCACACGCCAACCATGGTGCGCCCCAGCCACGAGCGGCTCATACGTGCCCACCCCAGGGCGATGCCCAGTGGGAAGGACAGGGCGGCACCGACCACGGTGACCAGCATGGTGTCGGCCAGGGCGCGCCCGAGGTAGCCGACCACCGACTGCCCCAGGAAGTAGCGCCACTTGGGATAGGCGAGCTGGCCGGCCTGGCCGAGCTGGAACAGAGCCGCTGCGGCAAGCACCAGGACGATCAGGGTTACCAGCACCGATCCGATGAGGATACGGCGCCGTCCCTTGGGGCCCGGGGCGTCGAAGAGCAGGTCGGCGTCGGTGGCGCCGGATGCAGGGGCGGGAACGCGTGTTGTCATCACGCTCATGCGCGGGCCTCCCGTCCAGAGATGCGACGCTCAAGCAGGCCCCCGAGCTTGGTGGCCAGAAAAGCAATAGCCAGATAGGTGAGCCCAGAGGTGAGGAAGGTGATCACCGCCTGCGCGTAGCGCAGGTTCAGCTGCTGGGTGACATTGGTCAGCTCGGGCACGCCGATCGCGGCGGCCAGGGAGGAGCCGATCAGGCAGGAGATGAAGATGTTGACCAGGGGCTGAATGGTGCGGGCGAGTGCCTGCGGCAGCACCACCGAGGCGATGATCAGTCCGAAGGGCATGCCCAGGGCGCGGGCCGCCTCAATCTGGCCCTTGGACACGGAGTTGATGCCCGAGCGCACCGTCTCGCACACGAAGCCAGAGGCGGAGAAGACGATGGCTGTGACCGCCGCGGCGAACAGGGACAGCGGCACGCCTGCCCGGGGCGCGGCGAAGGCCGCCAGGATCATCAGGCACAGGGTGGGGATATTGCAGGCGACCGTCACCCAGGCAGCGCCCAGGGTGCGCAGCGGCGGTATCGGGCTCACGCGGAAGATCGCGATCACCGTCCCGACGACGAGCGCGCACACGAATCCGATTACGGAGATCGTCAGCGTCGTGGCCAGGCCCTGGCCGATCATACCGAGGTTGTCGGTAATGGCATTCATAGGCACCTCCTCCGGGGTGGCGGGTGGCCGACCCCGTCTGGGACGACCACCCGCCGGGTACTGCTTGGGGCGGGACGGACCGGCCGGCTCGCGTCAGTCGGTTGCCTCCGCCGTAGCGTCGGTGGCTGCGGTAGCGGTCACATCGGCGATCTCGGATCCGGGCACGGAGCCGAGAGCGGGCGGCTCGGGAGCCTCGCCGCCGATGATGGCGCCAATGGTGGCCTCCCAGATGGCGTTCCAGGTGCCGTCGTCGTAGATGGTCTGCAAGAACGTGTTGACGAAGGCCTGGGCGTCAGAGTCCTTGGGCAGGCCGATGCCGTAGGGGTCCTCGGTGAAGGGCTCGCCGACGATCTTTACGGCGTCATTGGACTGCACCTCACTGAGCTCGAGGGACTGGTCGACGACGTAGGCGTCCACCTGGCCGGCCTCCAGGGCAGCGACGCAACTGGAGTGGTCCTGGAACTGCGCCTGCTCGGCCTCGGGGGCGGCCTCGTCCAGGGCGGGGCCGGAGGAGGAGTTGGACTGGACGGCGACCTTCACGCCGGCCAGGTCGTCGACGCCGTTGATGTCAGTCTCGTCGGCGCGGACGAGCACGGACTGGCCGGAGGAATAGTAGGGGCCGGCGAAGGCGATCTTTTCGGCGCGCTCAGGGGTGATCGTGTAGGTGGCGAAGACGGCGTCGACCTGGCCGTTCTCGAGCATGGTCTCCCGGGTGTCGGAGGTGGCCTGGGTGACCTGCAGCAGAGAGCGGGCGTCGTCCCCGCCGATGATGTAGCGGGCCAGCACCTGGGCGAGGGCGGCGTCGAAGCCGGAGATCTCACCGGTGGCGGGATCCTCGATGGAGAACACCTCTGAGGTCTTGGTGCCGCCGGTCTTCAGTACCCCGGCATCCCGGATGGCCGAGGCCCAGGTGGAGGCGGCCACAACATCATCCGCGGCAACCGGGCCGGAGTTGATGACGGTGTCGTAGTCGACGGCGCCGGCTGAGGCGTCGACCGCCTGGCCGTCGGCGCCAGTGTCGGCGCAGGCCGCCAGCACGGCGGCGATCGAGGCAGCGCCGGCGGCGGTCAGCAGGCCGCGGCGAGACAGGCCGGGAAGAACAGACATGGTGGTTCCTTTCGACGATGGTTGAAGGAGCGGTTGAAGTAGTAGTCGATGGCAGTCGGCCCGGCAGCGCCTCAGTGGCTGAGCACCTTGGACAGGAAGTCGCGCGCCCGCTCGGTGCGCGGGGCGGCGAAGAAGTCCGCCGGCGCGGCGAGTTCCACGATCTGGCCGCCGTCCATGAAGGCGACGCGATCGGCGACAGAGCGGGCGAAGCCCATCTCGTGGGTGACTACGAGCATGGTCATGCCTTCTGCTGCCAAGTCTTTAATGACGTCGAGGACCTCGTTGATCATCTCCGGGTCCAGGGCGGAGGTGGGCTCGTCGAACAGCATGATCTTGGGGTCCATTGCAAGGGCGCGAGCGATGGCGACCCGCTGCTGCTGTCCGCCGGACAGCTGTGGTGGGCGCTTGGCAGCCTGGTCGGCGAGGCCGACGCGTTGAAGCAGCTGGCGCGCGCGGGCCTCGGCGTCCGCCTTGGGTACCTTGCGCACGCGGGTGGGCGCGAGAGTGATGTTGTCCAGCACGGTGCGGTGCGGGAACAGGTTGAAGGACTGGAAGACCATCCCCACCTCGGCGCGCAGGCGGGCCAGCTCGCGCCCCTCCTCAGGTAGGAGCTCACCATCGATCTCGATGGTGCCGGACTGGATCGTCTCGAGCCGGTTGATGGTACGGCACAGGGTTGACTTGCCGGAGCCGGAGGCCCCGATCACGGCGACCACCTCGCCGCGGTGAATGTCCAGCGAGACGTCGTCGAGCGCCTTGAAGTCGCCGTAGTACTTGCTGACGTGGCTGATGCGCACGAGCGGGTACTCAGTGCTGGAAGGGTTGGCGGGAGCAGGCACAGGAGCCTCTTCTCGTATTAGGGGCGAATGGGACTGAGACTGTCTCAACGACAGCAGCAACACATTCGCAAAACCACAGGTTCCCTCCGGTTCGGGTTCGCGGCGCCCGGCCGCGATCCGGGTTGGACCGAGCGGTACGCGCCAAGTGCACAGTAGCACCCGCACCCCGGGAGCGAGCATGCAGGTATCCAGCATTCGGGCGGACTGCGAGTGGCATCACAGCCCCGTCTCGGCAGTTGAGACACGCTGCGAGCCAGATGCAGAGGGGACTCCTGCATGGCTGCGTTGCGAACTACGATCCAGCCATGACCCCTGATGTCATCGACACTGCAGTCACTTCCCGCCGCCAGGCCCCTACCCCACCGTCCTGGACAATTCCCAGGTTAAGTCATGTGGCGTACTCCGGACGGCCCCTGCACGCGCTCGCAGGTGGTAGCCGAGCATGGCGCCAACCGCCACGCCACAGAAGGAGCGGTCAGCCGGCTGACCCAGATCCTCAGGGCACCTACTCTGAGAACCTCCGGCAGTGATCCTTCCGCGTATTCACTTACCTTGATGAAACCCGGTGCGCTTCAGATGCAGGGCTGCTATGAGTACGGCTCCTGGGACGAGGTGCGCAGTACGCGCCGACAGAGTGTTTTCGTCCGATCAGGAGTACGACGGGTTGTGGGCGCTCAGGACCGCCACAACGCCACTGACCACCCCGGCCAGGGCGCGGCCTCGAACGCTGATGGTAGTCTCACCAAGGTCACGGTTTGCTAGTCACTCGGGAGGAGA
>NZ_PIZD01000041.1:0-15677 GCF_010365615.1 Actinomyces sp. 565 | reverse complement strand
GGCGGCTGGCGCCCCGTAAAAGGGTGCCAGCCGCCGGATCAGTGATCACCGGTCGTAGACCGCCCGGATCAAGCGGTGAGCCGCAGCAGCGGGTCGCCCGGGGCGACCTCGCCGGAGGCGATCGCCTCCACGGAGGTGAAGGCCGCCGTGTTGGTGATCAGGATCGGGGTGGTCAGCGGGTGCCCGGCCTGCTCAACGGCGGCCCGGTCCACGCGCACCAGCTCCTGGCCCGCCTCGACGCGGTCGCCCTGCTTGACCAGGACCTCGAAGCCCTTGCCCTCCATCTCGACCGTGTCCAGACCGACGTGGATGAGCAGCTCCACGCCCGAGTCCAGGTTGATGCCGTAGGCGTGCCCGGACTCCGGCGCCACCACCACGGTGCCGGCCGCCGGGGCGGTCACCACGATCTGCTGCTCGGAGGGCTCGATGCCGACGCCTTGGCCGACGGCGCCACCGGCGAATACCGGGTCGGCGACCTCGGCGAGCGGCACCACGGTGCCGCGCACGGGGGAGACGAGCTCGGTGACCGCGCCCTCAGCCAGCGCCGGCTTGGGCTGCGCGGCCTGGGCCTTGGCGGCCTCCTCCAGCGCCAGGTCGGCGGCGGTCTCCTCTGGGGAGGCCTCGACGTACCCGTCCGCGGCGGCGGCCGCGCGGGCCTCCGCCTTCTCCTCAGCCGTGCGGTAGTCGGAGATGAACAGGATGATGAAGGAGGTGAAGAAGGCCGCCGCGATACCGATTGCGTACAGGCCCATGGGGGAGAAGACCGGGATGGTCAGCAGCGAGGTGAAGGCGAAGGTGCTGGCGTCCACGCCACCGCCCAGGCCGATGACCAGACCGCCTACGGCGCAGCCGACCAGCATGCGCGGGTAGATGCGCTTGAAGCGCAGGTGGATACCGTAAAGGCTCGGCTCGGAGATGCCGCCGAACAGACCCGCGATCAGCGCACCGAAGGCCGTCTGTCGCATCTCGTTGTCCCGCTCGCGGATGGAGATGGCCAGCACGGCGGCGGTGGCGCCGAAGCAGGCGAAGTTCCAGGCGCCCATGGGGCCCTGAATGAAGTCGTACCCGAGGTTGTTGATGTTGGCCAGCATGAGGGCGTTCAGTGGCCAGTGCAGGCCCAGAGGCACCAGGAACGGATACAACAGCGGAATGATGATCGCGAAGACGATCGGGGCGGTGTTGTTCAGCCAGGCCAGGGCCGAGCCCAGTGCGGAGCCGAGCCAGATACCGATGGGGCCGAGGATGAACGCCGTGATCGGCATCATGATCACGAAGGACAGGAAGGGCACGAACACCATCTGCAGGTTCGGGGAGATGATCCGGGTCAGGCCCTTGTACAGCGGAGCCAGGAGCGCCACCATGATCAATGGCGTGAACACCTGGCCGCCGTAGTCGTTGAGCTGCATGGGCAGTCCGAACACGGTGGCGGTGCATAGAGTAGTGCCGAGTGTCTCGTTGACGGTGCAGGTGACGCCGCTTGTGAGGTCCGTGTCTGACATATAGACGAAGTTTGGCGTGATGAGGGCAGCCATAATGGCGGTGCCCACCCACGGATCGATCCGGAGCTTCTTGGAGGCGTTGTAGGCCACCATGATCGGCAGGAAGTAGAACACCGAGCGGTACATCGCGTCGACGAAGGCCAGGGACGCGGGCTTTACCGCGGCACGGGTGTCGATGTAGCCGAGTGCCTCGGCCACCGCCTCGCCGGCGATGATCAGCGAGGTGCCCAGCAACACCGGCAGCAGTGGCCGGAAGGAGTCGGACAGGTACTCGAAGAACGCGTCCACGAAGGCGTTCTTGCCGCGCGCCTTTGCGCGGGCGGCAGCCTTGACGTCGGCGTTCGACTGTGCCGCCTTGCCGCCGCTCTTCATGGCGGGCAGGTTCATGATGTCGTCGTACACGCTCTGGACGGCGCCGCCGATGACGATCTGGTAGCGGTCGCCTGCCTGCGGGACCGCACCCATCACGCCGGGAATCTTCTCGACCGTGGCCTTGTCGACCACGGAGGCGTCTTGGAGCTCGAAGCGCAATCGCGTTGCGCAGTGGGTGAGGTTGACGATGTTCTCGGGGCCTCCTACAGCCTCGAGAATCGCTTCTGGAGCGGATGTGGTTGTTGCCATGTTGACCTTACCGTCGGCCGCCGGCGCCCAGTTTCGGGCGCAGGCGGGCTGGGTTGGAAGGGCCCGGTTCTATAGGACCCTGTGTGCCAGGGTAACCCGCCGAACGGTGATCCGGGACATGTTCTTGCCCAAGACCGCCGTCTCGGGGGAGACATGCCCGGCGTCTTCGAAGGCCTGCGTGGTATTGCCCTGCCGCTTGCGGGGCGGGGCGGTACAAGTGCCGAAATCCACTGCCTTTACTGAGCGCATACCGCTTGAGCCGCGTTCACAGGTGCTCAGCGGGACGGTTCGGAGTCGTCGCAGGCTGGGACTGACGGCGAAGACGTCGTCACACCAACCCGCCGGCGTGGCCGCCAGTCCTTCCTCCTGGTACCGCAGCGCGCGCATTACGCCGGCACCACAATCGGAGGAGACCGTCATGACCCCGCTTCCGCCCAGTCCGACCGACGCGCCCGCAAGCAGCAGCACATCCCTGCCTCCCGGTCCGGAAACGGGCCCGGATGAGGGCCTGTACGGACCCCGCGGGTGGACGGTGCGCGCCGGAGTATGGCACGCACTGGCTGACTGCCGTGACGAATTGCGCTCAACGGTGATTCCTGCGCAGTTCGGCTTCGCCCCCGCAGGGCTGATCACCGCAGACGGCACCCCGGAGGACGACTACACGCCCTTCCACGACCTCGGCCCCGCCACTGCCCGGCGTCTGCTAGAGATCCTGCCCGGCGAGCAGCTGCGTGACCGGCAGAATCTCGGCCCGACCCTGGGTGCCCTGCTGCGCGCCTGTGCGCGTGCAGACGGGCGAGTACGACTATCGGGTTATGCCATTGGTCCGCAGCGCCAGGACGAGCGCGTCAGCGTCGAGGGCATGTGGATCGAGGACCCCGACCTGCTTGAGGAGCTCGTCAGGGCCATCGTGGAAGGTAGTGATCCTGACGGCGATGACTGCTACTGCGCCTGCGAGGACCGGGACCCCTATGACGAGGAGGAGCTGGAGGCGCTGGTGGCGCTTGGCCTGCAGGAGGTGTGGCGCCACGTGGCTGAACGCTATGAGCTGGACTCGCGCGGCGCCCCAGACGAGTTCAAGCCGCTGCGGCGCCACTGGACCCACGGCCCGCTGGGCACCTGGCTGTGGTGGGACTGACCCTTTCTGCGGCGGCTCGGCCCGTAGCCGTCTAGGGCGGATGTGATGGACAACCGGGTCGGCCGTACCGCCCGCTGGGGCGGGCGGTACGGCCGGAAGCCCGTAGCATGCGCATCGTGATCAACGTCCAGGACCTCGCCATGCGCATCGGTGCACGTCAGCTTGTCTCCGGTGCCTCCTTCCGGGTGGACAAGGGCATGCGTATTGGGCTGGTGGGACGCAATGGGGCGGGTAAGACCACGATGACCAAGTTGCTGGCGGCTGCGTCAGTGGCGCAGGGAACCAGCCAGGCGGTTGCCGACGCCGACGAGCGCCACGGGCTGGAGGCGGTGGAGCAAGAGGGTCTGATCACCTGCAACGGATCGGTCGGCTACCTGCCGCAGGACACCCGCGTAGGTGACTTGAATGAGATTACGCGTGACCGGGTCCTGTCCGCCCGCGGCATCGACGCGCTGCTGGCCCGCATCCGCCGGGCCGAGCAGAAGATTGCCGCCACCAGCGGGAACGCCCAGGCCAAGGCACTGGACCGATACACCCGGCTCGACCACGAGTTCACTATGGCCGGCGGCTATGCCGCCGCCAGCGAGGCCGCCCGCATCTGCGCCTCCCTGGGTCTGCCCGAACGGGTTCTCGAGCAGCCGATTGGAACGCTCTCCGGCGGCCAGCGCCGTCGTGTGGAACTCGCCCGGGTACTGTTCCAGCAGCCGGACACGCTGCTGCTGGACGAGCCCACCAACCACTTGGACCACGACTCGATCCTGTGGCTGCGCGATCACCTGCGTACCTACGCAGGCGGCTTCATCGTCATCAGCCACGACGTCGAGCTGCTGCGCGACACCGTTAATCAGGTCATGTACCTGGACGCCAGCCGCGGCGTCCTGGACGTCTACCACATGGGCTGGGACGCCTACCTCAAGCAGCGCGCCGACGACGAGCACCGGCGTCGGCGTGAGCGCGCCAACGCCGAGAAGAAGGCGGCGGCACTGCGCGCCCAGGGCGAGAAGATGCGGGCCAAGGCCACCAAGGCCGTGGCCGCCCAGCAAATGCTCAAGCGGGCCGACCGGCTTATGGAGGGTCTGGAGGCCGAGCGCGCCCAGGAGAGGGTCGCCGATCTGCGCTTCCCCGACCCCGCCCCCTGCGGCAAGGTGCCGCTGCGCGCCGTCGGCCTGTCCAAGGCATACGGCTCGCTGGAGGTGTTCGCAGGCGTCGACCTGGCCATCGACCGCGGCAGCCGTGTGGTGGTGCTGGGGCTCAACGGCGCAGGTAAGACCACGCTGCTGCGGCTACTGGCGGGCACCGAGGCGCCCGACTCCGGGCAGGTGCAGGCCGGGACCGGGCTGAAGCTCGGCTACTACGCGCAGGAGCATGAGACGATTGACGACTCGCGTACGGTGGTGGAGAACCTGCGCAGCGCCGCGCCCGGCCTGAATGACACCGAGGTGCGCAGCGTACTGGGCTCGTTCCTGTTCTCCGGCGCCGATGCCGACAAGCCGGCGCGGGTACTTTCCGGCGGTGAGAAGACCCGCCTGGCCCTGGCGCTGCTGGTGGTCTCCAGCGCCAACGTGCTGCTCCTGGATGAGCCGACCAACAACCTCGATCCCGCCAGCAGGGAGGAGATCCTGCGCGCCCTGGGCACCTTCGGCGGCGCCGTCGTGCTGGTGACGCACGACGAGGGCGCCGTGAAGGCGCTCAACCCGGATCGGGTCCTGCTGCTGCCCGACGGGGACGAGGACCTGTGGAGCGATGACTACCTGGAGCTGGTCACGCTCGCATGACCTTCGCGCGACGGTGAGTGCCATCACGGTGGCCGCTACTCCTGTTCACCATGCGAGCCGACGTAGGGTGAGGGGAACATCTCGGACCGTCGGCGTGTTCGCCCCGGTGCAAGGCACACCTAAGGAGGAGACCGACATGGCTCAGACAACCCTGACCGACGCTTCCAGCGTCACCACCACCGACGCCCCCACGCATGAGGTGCTGCTCACCGAGGCCGCCGCCGCCAAGGTCGCCGGCCTGCTGACCCAGGAGGGGCGCGACGACCTGCGCCTGCGCCTGGCCGTGCAGCCCGGTGGCTGCTCCGGGCTCGTCTACCAGCTCTACTTCGATGAGCGCCTGCTCGACGGCGATGCCATCCGCTCCTTCGCCACCGGTGACGCCGAGCTCGCGTCGGTGGACGTGGTCGTGGACCGCATGAGTGTGCCGTACCTGAACGGCGCCACCATCGACTTCTCCGACACGATCGAGAAGCAGGGCTTCACTATCGACAACCCCAACGCGGTTGGCACTTGCGCCTGCGGCGAGTCCTTCCACTGAGCGCACCGGGCGCCGAATACTCTGCCCCACGTGCAGCCGACCACTGCGGTCGGCGCCGTTCAGCGCCGGGGTGGCGCAGCGGACGCACGTCTTCTGCCTCACCCCGTCGCTGTTCGCAAGTATTCGAGGAGATTCCAATTGCGCCGTGCCGCAACTATCCTGCCCACACTCGCACTTACCGCCTGCCTGGCCCTGGCGGGCTGCTCCGACTCGCCCGGGGACGCCAGCGCCTCTGCGTCGGCCGAGGCCACCATCACCCCGCTGAGCGCCGTCGACTGCTCCACGCTGACAATCGACGACGACGCGGCATCACTGCCCAACCTTGACGGTGAGGACGGCGCCGAGCCCACCGTCACCTGGGGCGAGGGAGAAGCGCCGAGGAACCTGACCGTTAAGACCCTGGCGGAAGGCGACGGCGCCGAGGTGACCGAGGAGTCGATCGTCGTCGCCGACTACGCCGGCTGGGAGTGGGGCGCCACTGAAGTCTTCGACTCCTCCTACGCGCGGGGGGAGGCAACGCCCTTCAACCTGCAAGGAGTAATTCCCGGGTGGACTTGCGGCCTGGCCGGACGCCACGTCGGTGATCACCTGGAGCTGGCGATTCCGCCCGAACTGGCTTACGGCCAGCCGGCGGCAACGCCGAACTTGCCGTCAGGGCCCCTGGTATTCGTCGTGGAGATCAAGCATGCGGTGGCTACCTCTGAGGTTGCGGGAACAGCAGAGTCCGCCGCGACGGCGTCGAAGGACGCGGCCGCGGACGCCCAAGTGGAGCAGTCGCTAGCGGATCGCGGCGTCACAGTCTCGGGTGACCTCGGTGCTGCGGCCACCATTTCGGTGGCCGACGGCGCTGCGGCACCTACCGAGCAGGAGACTTTCGTCCTGGCCCGTGGTACCGGGGAGCCGGTCGCCGACGGTGACTACGTACTGCTGCACGTCGCCGCGGTCAATTGGGATGACCCGGAGCTGCACCAGTCATCCTGGGAGAACGGTGCCGCGCAGGACATGGTCATCTCTGCGAATTCGCCCTTCGGCTCTCTGATCGATGTACCGGTCGGCTCTCGCGTGGTGATCCTCATGCCCGGTGAGGAGTCCCAGGAGACGGTGGCTGCTGCCTTCGTCATGGACATCGCGGCGATTCTCTAGACGCTCTGCAAGCGCTCCAGGAGCGTAGTGGCCCTCCCGCACCGGATGCCGGTGGGGGAGGGCCACTTGCCGTGAGGACCACTCGCCTCGGGCGGCGCGCGGCGCCGCACGTTCGCGGCTGCGGCATCAGCGCACGATCAGGCCCTCGGCGTGGGCAACGGCATTCGCCAGACGCTGCGAGACGTCTTCCCAGTTGACGATCTGCCAGATGGCGGCCAGGTAGTCGGCCTTGACGTTGAGGTAGTCCAGGTAGAAGGCGTGCTCCCACATGTCGATCTGGAACAGCGGGATCGTGCCCACGGGCACGTTGCCCTGCTGGTCGAACAGCTGGAAGGTCACCAGCTTGCCGGACAGGGAGTCGTAAGCCAGCACCGCCCAGCCGGATCCCTGAATACCCAGCGCGGCTGCGTTCAGCTGCTGCTTGAGGGCGGCGAAGGAACCGAAGGAGTCCTTGATGGCCTCCGCCAGCTCGCCCTCGGGCTCGTCGCCTCCGTTGGGGGAGAGGTTCTTCCAGAAGATGGAGTGGTTCAGGTGCCCGCCGAGGTTGAAGGCGAGGTTCTTCTCCCACAGGTTGATGGCGGCGAAGTCGCCGTCGGCGCGGGCGGCGGCGAGCTGCTCCAGGGCCGCGTTCGCTCCGGTCACGTAGGCGGCGTGGTGGCGGTCATGGTGCAGCTCCATGATGCGCCCGGAGATGTGCGGCTCCAACGCGGCGTAGTCATAGGGCAGCTCGGGGAGCGTGTACTTCGGGACGACGAGGTCGGTCGTTGCAGTCATGCGGTCTTTTCCTGCGGATGTTGCGTAGTTTCACGTGGCACGCCAGGCAACAGACTCATGAGTGAGACTGAAGTCCTAGACAAGATTCATCGTAGACGGCGATTGGTTCGTGGAGAAGGGTGGGACGTGTCCCAGTTGCGCTATTACACTGAGCGCTAAAGCCCCGTCGTCCACTGGAGGACCGCATGACCGACCAGGCAGAAGCCGCACCCCTCGACCTCCTCGTCTTCTCCGATGACGTCACTGTGCGTCGGCAGGTGATCGACGGCGTCGGCCGTCGGCCCGCCAAGGGGCTGCCGCTCGTGTCCTGGACCGAAGCGGCAACCGCCGAGGGCGTTCGCCTGGCCATCAAGGACCGCCAGAAGGCGGGGCAGGCCCCCTTCGCCGCCCTGGTGCTCGATGCCGAGACGAAGAAGCTCGGTGGCATGGGGTTGGCGCATGAGCTGTTCACCGAGCTTGACCAGCGGCCTCCGGTGGTGCTGCTGACTGCCCGTCCGCAGGACGACTGGCTGTCTGCCTGGGCCAAGGCTGAGGTTGTGGTGCCGCGCCCCCTGGACCCGCTTAGCCTGCAGGAAGGTGTCGCTAAGGCTCTGCGCGCCCGCCGCGGCTCCGTCGCTCCCGCCGGCTGACCCGGCTGTCGCTGCCGCGCCGTGGGCGCGCTGCCGGCCGACGTCGTGCCTCAGCACTCGGCGTCAATAACGCGCCTGTGCCGCGCGGCGGCGCCAACCGGCCAGGCCAGCGCCGCGACTGCACCGTTTGCGGAGTCCTGGTTCGCGGCGTCGACGGCGGGGTTCCCGACCTCCACCAGGCGCGCACCGGAATCCAGCACCCAGTCGGCCAGCAGCGCCGTCTCCTCCACGCTCGTATCCGCCCCCACCCGTGCGGGCCGGTCCACCACCTGGGCGGCGGCGCGCAGCGTGGCGATGGTGGGGCGCGGGTCCGCGCCCGGGGCCGTGACTGCCGAGCCCGCCAGGCGCCCCCAGCGCACATCCACCAGCTCCCAGCCGCCGCGGTCGCGTCGTCGGGCCGCCATCAGATGCGGACAAGCCAGTAGTGGGCGTACCTTCTCCGCCCGGCACGCTCCCAACAGCAGCGCCCGCAGCCGCCGCGTCCACAGTCCCGCCTCCTCGTAGCGCTCCTCGTCCGACAGCTCCGCTATCCGCGCCAGCAGCGGGCCGGCCACCAGGTCGACCTCGCCGGAAAGGGCCTGCAGCGCCGTGTCGGCGTCGGCCGGGGTGTCCGCGCGGCGCACCGCGCGGACACTGTGTCCGTCCCAGACCTCCAGGCGCAGCACGGATTCGGCGGCCCGCTGCGCCTCCAAACCCGCCTTTCGGGACGGGAACGGGCCAATGGCGTGGCCCGCCTCCGACAGCGGCAGCGCGGCAGTCAGCGCCAGATGTGGGTTCGGGGAGTCGACCAGGTGCAGCCAGGGCCGGCGCTGCGGGGCCCGGGAGCGGCGGTTGACCGGCGGATCCAGCTCGGCAATGAGCCGCAGCTCCCGCACACGCGCCTCGATCTCGGTGGGTGTCTCGATCGCCCGCACCGCCACGGCCGTGTCCAGCATGCGTGCCACCTTGGTGCGCTTCTCCGCGGCCGTGAAGTAAGAGCGCACCCGGCGGCGGAGGTTCACGGCGCTGCCCACGTAAAGCACCTGGCCGGCGGGGGAGAGGAACTGGTAGACCCCAGGAGCGGCGGGCAGGCCGTCGGCCAGGCGGCTCTTGACCCGTCGGGATGCGGGTACGGGATCAGTCGCGGTGGCCAGGTCCTCTAGATGGGTGATGCCCTGCGGCGCCAGCGCCTCCAGGCAGGCGTGCAGCACATCCACGGTCGCACGTGCATCGTCCAGGGCGCGATGCGTGGGAGACGTCGGTGAGCCTACGAAGGCGGCGAGCGTGCCCAGCTTGTGGTTGGTTACTTGGGAGCGGTCCCAGGCCCGGCGGGCTAGCGCCAGGGTGTCCAGTATCAGTGGTTCCTGCCAGTCCAGGCCGAGGGTGCGGGCGGCCCCACGCAGGTGGCCGAGGTCGAAGCGGGCATTGTGCGCCACCGCCACCGTCGCACGGTCGCCTAGGCGCGCCCACTGCAGGAAGGCGGCCACCGCCTGGGCTACTGGAGGCGCATCCGCCACCATGGCGTTGGTAATACCGGTCAGGACGGTGATCTGGGCGGGAATGGCGGCGCCCGGATTTACGAGCGTGGAGAATTCCGAATCGACCGCGCCGCCGCGAACCCTTACAGCGCCGATCTCGGTGATGGCGTGCGCGCCCGGCCCGCCCCCGGTGGTCTCCAGATCGACGACTACGAAGGTGACATCGCGCAGCGCGGTGCCCATATCCGCGAAAGACGCCTGTACCGGGCGGGTTTCATCCTCCGCCCGCCAGACGCCCGGAAGCCGTACGGCGCCTGTGGCGTGGGACGGTTGGGGCGAGAGCGCATCGAAGGGCACAGCGCGAGGCTAGACTTTGTGAGCAGCCGATCCAGCCGCGGACACGCCCGGCGGGCGTAACCCGGACGGCCCGGCGACTTCCCGCCCGCCGCAGCACAGGAGGTCCCACATGGGGTACCGAGGTATCAAGGCCGCCGTCGGCCCGGCCATGGAGATGCTGTACCAGCCGTGGATCCGCGGCGAGGAGAACATCCCCGCCGAGGGCCCCGCCATCCTGGCCTCCAACCACCTGGCGGTTATCGATTCCTTCTTCCTGCCGCTGCTGATGGACCGCGAGGTCGCCTTCATCGGCAAGTCCGACTACTTCACCGGCAAGGGCATCAAGGGCTGGGCCGTGAAGAACTTCATGACCGCCGTCGGCACCATTCCCGTGGACCGCTCCGGGGGCAAAGCGTCCATGGCGGCCCTGCAGGCCGGGATCGACCGACTGCGCTCGGGCGAGCTGTTCGGCATCTACCCCGAGGGCACCCGCAGCCCTGATGGGCGCCTGTACCGGGGCAAGACCGGGGTGGCGCGCGTCGCCCTGGCCACCGGGGCGCCGGTGATCCCCGTGGCCATGATCGGCTCCAACCTGGCTCAGCCGATCGGCCAGGTGGTTCCCTCCACCCGGCACCGCGTGGGCATCGTCGTTGGCGAGCCGCTGGACTTCTCCCGCTACCAGGGCCTGGAGAACGACCGCTTCGTGCTGCGCTCCATCACCGACGAGATCATGTACGCACTGATGTCCCTGTCCGGCCAGGAATACGTGGACCTGTACGCCGCGGACGTAAAGAAGGCGATGGACGCGGAGAAGAAGACGGCCGCGGAGGTCGTAGACGAGATGCTTGAAGAGCTGGCCGCCAAGCGGCCGGCCGCCGCGCCCGTCGAGGCCCCCGGCGGCCGCCCCGCTCCCGACGTCGAGGTCCCCGAGCCGCCGGCGGAGCCGGATGAAGCGGAAGAAGAGGAAGAGGTGGAGGACATCGAGGGGGCGCCTGAGGGTGACGAGGGCGTAGCGCCGGATGCCGAGTCGCGTTCCGACGACCACTGACAGTCTGACAGTCCGGGGACCGAAATGTCCGAGATCGGCACGAACGGAGCTGGCGCGCCGGTCTGCGTTTTCAGGAACGTTGGAATCATGCGGTTTCTTCGGGTGGTTCTTGGTCGCCCGACGCCGTTCATGCCGAATCCGGACAGTTTCACCCGGGCATGACCGCGAACCTGCTTGGCAACCGGGCGAGTATCGTGGCGGCGGGCCCCAGGACCAGGCCGCCCGCGTAAGCCAGGTTGTAGAGGGAGTAGGCGCCGCCGATAGTCGGCGGTGTGGCTATGGCTCCCTGAACGCCTATTAGTGCACCTGCCGGTACGACCAGGAGGGCAATTGCGACACCCAGACACATGAGTCCGGCGATGATTACCGGGTAGTTCGGGCCGATTCCCACCAGAACCAGGCCCACAGCCGCGGCGGCGGCACCGAAGAGAATCAGCGCAACTACTGGCCGACATCCTGGTGTTCGCAACACGTCCATCGCGGTGGCGGGATCGTCGTCGGGCGGCGGGGTCGGACGGACGAAGGCGACTCGCAGCCCGCCGTCGATCGCCAGAAGCACGATCGCACAGAGGAAGGGTGCCGAATGCCCTCCGAACCTAGCCAACCAGCCCGCCAGGGGAGGTCCCGCCAACACGCCAACCGAAACCATGCTCATCGCCAGTCCGAGATAGGTCCCGCGTTGCCGCAGAGGTACGGTCCCGGCGATCAGGGACAGTCCGGCCACCCAGCTCAATCCGGCGGCGGCTCCCTGGAGCGTGCGGGCCGTTAGAAGCAACCAGTAGGGACCACCGATGGTGAACAGCAGACACGCGCACGCCAGGCCCACCACAGCAACTAGCAGCGGTCCGCGGGGGCCGTGCCTGTCCACGACTCGACCAGCGAGTGGAGTGACTATCACCAGTGCGGCGGCATAGGCGGCGAAGAGCAGACCGGTTGCCGAGGCGCCGGCCTCGGCCACGGCGGGAAGCAGAGGGAGCACCGGGATGAGAATCCCGTAGACGAGCATGTCGGTGAACAGGGCGACGCAGGCCACTGTTACGGCCACGTGCGGATTGGTGGCGGCTTCGGTGGACGATGGATGCATGCCCACTCCTTCTTCGGTGTCATTCTTCGGTGTCAGGGCGATTCGACGGTGATCAGGCCCGCGACGAGGGCACGCGCCGTCGCCTCGCAGCACCCTGATGCGGGGAGGTCCTCCGGCGTGAGCGCCGCGGTAAGCGTGGCGCCGTACAGGAATGACGCGATGTTGAAACGGGCGATGTCGAGCGGAGCGCGCAGCCGCTCCTCGCACTCGGTCAGGACCCGGATGAGCAGCGCCGACCACTGCGCGAGGGCCGCCGTCTTCTGCTCCAGTCCGGACTTGACCGCCGGTGCCTGCGGCGCTACGAGAACGGTGACGACGGCGAGTTCGCGGAAGGCTGTGTCCCCGCGAAGCCTGCGCAGGTAGTCCGCCAGGAATGCCGTTAGCCGCACCTCTGGTGCCGTGGAGGCGTCGAGCGCCGCGAGAAGTGCCTCACCCTGGCTGTGCCATTGCTCGGACAGGGCGGCGTCCAGCAACTCCCGCTTGCCGGTGAAGTGGTGGTAGACGGCGCCTCGAGTTACGTCGGCGCCGCGGGCCACCTCCACCAGCGAGCAGGCCTCCCAACCGTCCTTCGCGAAGCGGTGCAAGGCGGAGCGGATGATGGCTTGGCGGGTCTCGGCGGCCTCGGCGGCGGTGCGACGCATGCTTACAGACAAGCCTGTATGTATAACTTCGTCAAGCGTCCATGCGGCGCATGAGTCGTGTACGCCTACAATTGTTGCCATGTCGGTCGACGCTGTCATGCCGTTGCGCGATGTGAAGAACCACCTTTCCGAGGTCGTCGGCCAGGTGGAGCGGGAGCACAGCCGCGTAACGATCACCCGGCACGGGCGCCCCGCGGCAGTCGTCATCTCTGCAGATGACCTGGAGTCACTCGAGGAGACGCTCGGCATCCTCAGCCGCCCCGCGCTAATCGAGCGGATCCGTGCAGGAGTGGATGATTTGGGTGCTCAGCGGGTGGAGGTGCTCAGCAAGGACGAGTTGCTCGACTCCCCGAAGGGGTGAGTCCGTGCCCTACGCGATCGCACTTGCGGCACGTGCTAAGCGCGACCTGCGCTCGCATCCGGAGAAGGTCGTCACCGCAGTCGTCGAGTTTCTTTACGGACCATTGCGAGACAATCCGTATCGCGTCGGAAAGCCTTTGCGCTTTGAGCTGGCCGGGCTCCACAGTGCCCGACGGGGCGACTACCGCATCATCTACAGAATTGATGATGACGCACGCCGGGTTGTGGTGGTTACCGTTGACCATCGCAGCGACGGCTACCGTTGACGGGGCGACGACGGCGCGTCGGTGTCGCCCCCCCGTGTGCATCGGCCTTCGAGTCCCGCGTAGCGCGCAGAATGTCCAAGATCGGCACGAACGGGGCTGACGCGCCGGTCTGTGTTTTCAGGAACGTTGGAAACATGCGGTATCTTTGGGTAGTTCTTGGTCGGTCGACGCCGTTCATGCCGAATCCGGACAGTAGTACACCGAGCCCAATTACAGTCCGAGCGCGGTTAGCAGACCGGGGATGCGGACTTCGAGTGCACGGAACATCAGGTCGTCGTTGACCTTGTCGTAGTGGTGCGCGACCAGGTTGCGCATGCGCATGATCCCGACCCAGTCGACGTCGGGGAACTGTTCCTTGTACTCCCGGGGTAGTTTCTCGACGACGGTGGCAACCTTGATTAGCACCCGTTCACCGGCATTACGCAGCAGCGCTCCTTCCATCGAGTCTGCTGCGTATGCGTCGAAGCCGTGGCTGACGATGAAGGCGGCCTCGTCTCCGAAACGTCTCAGATCCGCGAGTCGTCGTTCTGTTCGGTCCGCGGACGGTGATGTAGTGCTCATATCCGTACCGGTTCTAGGGAAGTCCCGGACATCGCGACTGAGCCGCTGCTGGCCGAGATCACGTCGACGGGCACCGTCAGTAGATCCGACAGCTCTTCCTCAAGCTCCAACAGGTCGAGGATGTCCGCGTGTTCAGGGAAACGGACTATCAGATCGATGTCAGAGTCCTGGCGATCCGTGCCGCTGGCAACGGAGCCGAAGACTCCGATGACTTGGCATCCATGTGCAGCGGCCAACTCGATGACGTCCTGGCGTGCAGCGTGCAGGAGATCTGAAGGACGCACCTGCAATGCCTGTGTCAGCCGCTGCAGCGTGCTCCGGGATGCGCGACGCGCGCCGGACTCAATGGCTGCAATGAGTGGTTGGCTGACACCGGTGCGATCCGCGAGTTCACGTTGGCTCAGCCCCGCCGCGTGCCGACGGAAACGGATCCACTCACGTTCGGTGCGCTGTGTCACCCACCCATGATAACGCATGTGTGATCGCCGAGTGTGTCCGCCATGCTGCAGCCCGGCCTGCATCGATGCCTCTCGGCGCGTCACTGGTGCCGGTCTCAGTGCGCGACGAGTGCCGGTCTCGGCGAGGGGTGAGGTTGGGGTGAGGCATCTGGCCGCACAGCGGCGGCGTCCCGGTAGTATGGCCGCGATAAGCCCCACCACCGACGAAAGGTTTCCGATGTCGATCCGTCGCGTCGCCCTCCTCACCGCGGGCGGCTTCGCCCCCTGTCTGTCCGCCGCCGTCGGCGACCTCATCGAGCGCTACACCGAGGTCGCCCCCGACGTCGAGATCATCGCCTACCAGTACGGATACCACGGCCTGCTCACCGGTAACTACGTCGTCATCGACGACGAGGGCCGCAAGAACGCCGGCGTGCTGCGCCAGTACGGCGGCTCCCCGATCGGCAACTCCCGCGTGAAGCTCACCAACGCCAAGAACCTCGTCGAGCGCGGCCTGGTCAAGGAGGGCGTGGACCCGCTCGCCTTCGCCGCCGAGCGGCTGCGTGAGGACGGCGTCGACGTGCTGCACACCATTGGCGGCGACGACACCAACACCACCGCCGCGGACCTGGCCGCATACCTGCACGAGCACGACTACGACCTCACCGTCGTCGGCCTGCCCAAGACCATCGACAATGACGTCGTCCCGATCCGCCAGTCGCTGGGCGCCTGGACCGCGGCCGAGCAGGGCGCCGGCTTCGCCCTCAACGTGATCGGCGAGCACCGCTCCAACCCGCGCATGCTGATCGTGCACGAGTGCATGGGCCGCAACTGCGGCTACCTCACCGCCGAGACGGCCCGCCGCTACCACGAGCTGCTCAAGGACCGTCAGTGGGCGCCCTCCCTGGGACTGACCCAGGAGCGCTGGGACGTGCACGCCGTGTTCGTGCCGGAGGCCAAGCTGGACATTTCCGCCGAGGCCGAGCGCCTCAAGGCCATCATGGACGAGCAGGGCAACGTGAACATCTTCCTGTCCGAGGGCGCCGGCGTTCCCGAGATCATCGCGGAGATGGAGGCCAGGGGCGAGGAGGTCCAGCGCGACCCCTTCGGCCACGTCAAGCTCGACACCATTAACCCCGGCCAGTGGTTCGCCCGCCAGTTCGCCGAGAAGATCGGTGCCGAGAAGGTAATGGTGCAGAAGTCCGGCTACTACTCGCGCGCCTCCGCCGCCAACGAGGAGGACCTGGCCCTGATCAAGCAGATGTGTGACCTTGCCGTCGACTGCGCCCTGCGGGGCGAGCCCGGCGTCATCGGCCAGGACGAGGAGAACGGCGACCAGCTCGGTGCCATCGCCTTCGACCGCATCGCCG
>NZ_PIZD01000040.1:0-5846 GCF_010365615.1 Actinomyces sp. 565 | reverse complement strand
GGGTGTGTTGTTTGGGATCTCGATAGTGTGTCGTGTTTGTTTGTTTGGTTGGTGTTTTTTGTTGGTTTCTTTGTTTGGTTTTTGTTTTGTTTGGAGAGTTTGATCCTGGCTCAGGACGAACGCTGGCGGCGTGCTTAACACATGCAAGTCGAACGGGCTGGTTCTGGTTTTTGCTGGGGCTGGTTAGTGGCGAACGGGTGAGTAACACGTGAGTGACCTGCCCTCTTCTCCTGGATAACTGCTTGAAAGGGCGGCTAATACGGGGTGGTCTGGCCTGCCTGCATGGGTGGGTTGGTATAGGTTCAATCGTTTGGTTGTTCTGGTGGGGGATGGGCTCGCGGCCTATCAGCTTGTTGGTGGGGTGATGGCTTACCAAGGCTTTGACGGGTAGCCGGCCTGAGAGGGTGGACGGCCACACTGGGACTGAGATACGGCCCAGACTCCTGCGGGAGGCAGCAGTGGGGAATATTGCACAATGGGCGGAAGCCTGATGCAGCGACGCCGCGTGAGGGATGGAGGCCTTCGGGTTGTGAACCTCTTTTTCCGGTGGTGAAGGCCTGCTCCTTTGTGGGTGGGCTGACGGTAGCCGGGTTAGGAAGCGCCGGCTAACTACGTGCCAGCAGCCGCGGTAATACGTAGGGCGCGAGCGTTGTCCGGAATTACTGGGCGTAAAGGGCTTGTAGGCGGCTGGTCGCGTCTGCCGTGAAATTCCCTGGCTTAACTGGGGGCTTGCGGTGGGTACGGGCTGGCTTGAGCGCAGTAGGGGAGGCTGGAACTCCTGGTGTAGCGGTGGAATGCGCAGATATCAGGAGGAACACCGGTGGCGAAGGCGGGTCTCTGGGCTGTTGCTGACGCTGAGGAGCGAAAGCGTGGGGAGCGAACAGGATTAGATACCCTGGTAGTCCACGCCGTAAACGTTGGGCACTGGGTGTGGGGGTCCTTTTCCGGGGCGTCCGCGCCGTAGCTAACGCGTTAAGTGCCCCGCCTGGGGAGTACGGCCGCAAGGCTAAAACTCAAAGGAATTGACGGGGGCCCGCACAAGCGGCGGAGCATGCGGATTAATTCGATGCAACGCGAAGAACCTTACCAAGGCTTGACATGGGCTGGTTGCTGCCGGAGACGGTGGTTCCCCTGCTGCTTCTTGTGGCTGGGGCCGGCCTGCAGGTGGTGCATGGTTGTCGTCAGCTCGTGTCGTGAGATGTTGGGTTAAGTCCCGCAACGAGCGCAACCCCTGTCTCGTGTTGCCAGCACTTCGGGTGGGGACTCGCGGGAGACTGCCGGGGTGAACTCGGAGGAGGGTGGGGATGACGTCAAATCATCATGCCCCTTATGTCTTGGGCTTCACGCATGCTACAATGGCCGGTACAGTGGGTTGCGATGCCGCGAGGCGGGGCGAATCCCTTAAAGCCGGTCTCAGTTCGGATCGGTGCCTGCAACTCGGCACCGTGAAGTTGGAGTCGCTAGTAATCGCGGATCAGCAACGCCGCGGTGAATACGTTCTCGGGCCTTGTACACACCGCCCGTCACGTCATGAAAGCCGGTGACGCCCGAAGCCCGTGGCCCTGTGGGGAGCGGTCGAAGGCGGGGCTGGTGATTGGGACGAAGTCGTAACAAGGTAGCCGTACCGGAAGGTGCGGCTGGATCACCTCCTTTCTAGGGAGTCTTCTTGGCGCCGGCCGGGCAGGCAAGCATCCTTCCTGTGGCTCGTCGTCGTCGTGCTTGGGGTCTTGCTGGGCTGGTGCCTGGTGGGGCCTGCTGGCGGCGGCGGGCTGGGGGTGGGGCTCCTTGGCTGCTTCTTGCTCTCCCTGTGCTGGGGGGTGGGGGGTGGCTGGGGGGTGGCATGCTGTCGGGTTCCGGGGCTGCGCGCCCTGGTTGTGCCTGGGTCCTGCTGGTGCCGGCTTGGCTGGTGGTGGTGGGGCTGTGGGCTGGCTGGTTGTGAACTGTATAGCGGACGCGAGTGTTTCGAGTGTTTGCTTGTTTTGTTTTGTCTTGCTTTTGTGGTTGCTGTGTTTTGCTGTGGCTCGCGCGCGGTCCTGGTGGCGCCGTCTGGTGCTGGCGGGGGTGCGCGCGTGGTTTTGTGTTGTTTTTATGGGCGTTCGGTGGATGCCTTGGCACCAGGGGCCGATGAAGGACGTGGCGGCCTGCGATATGCCTCGGGGAGCCGGCTTGCGGGCTGTGATCCGAGGGTTTCCGAATGGGGGTACCCGGCACGGGTTGTGCCGTGTCACTCGTTCCTGAATTCATAGGGGGCGGGGGGTTACGCGGGGAAGTGAAACATCTCAGTACCCGTAGGAGAAGATATTCCGTTAGTAGTGGCGAGCGAAGGCGGATGAGGCTAAACCGTGGTCGTGTGAGTACCCGGCAGGGGTTGCGGCTGCGGGGTTGTGGGGCGTGCCTGGGGCCTGCTGCCGTGGGCCCGCGTGCTTTGCTGGTGGGTAGCCGGATCCTCTGGGAAGGGGGGCCGTAGAGGGTGATAGCCCCGTAGGCTGAACCTGCTGGTGGCGCGTGGGGCGTGTTTTTCCCCTTTTTTGTAGCGTGGGGTCCGTGGAGTCCTGCGTGAGTCTGCCAGGACCACCTGGCTGCCTAAATACTTCCTGGTGACCGATAGCGGATTAGTACCGTGAGGGAATGGTGAAAAGTACCCCGGGAGGGGAGTGAAATAGTACCTGAAACCGGGCGCCTGCAAGCCGTCAGGGCCTGTCCCGCCGCTCTTTTGGGCGTGTGGGGCGGGTGGTGGCGTGCCTTTTGAAGAATGAGCCTGCGAGTCAGGGCGCGTCGCGAGGTTAACCCGTTGTGGGGGAGCCGTAGCGAGGGCGAGTCCTAGGTTGGGCGTTTAGTGGCGCGTTCTGGACCCGAAGCGGGGTGATCTACCCATGGCCAGGTTGAGGCACGTGTAAGAGCGTGTGGAGGACCGAACCCACCTCGGTTGAAAACGGGGGGGATGAGCTGTGGGTAGGGGTGAAAGGCCAATCAGACTCCGTGATAGCTGGTTCTCCCCGAAATGCATTTAGGTGCAGCGTCGCGTGTTCCCGTGCGGAGGTAGAGCACTGGTTGGCTGAGGGGCCTTACTGGGTTACTGATGCCAGTCAAACTCCGAATGCCGTTTTGGGGGTAGCGCGGCAGTGAGACTGCGGGGGATAAGCTTCGTGGTCGAGGGGGAAACAGCCCAGATCGCCGGCTAAGGCCCCTAAGTGTACGCTAAGTGGGAAAGGATGTGCGGTCGCGGTGACAGCCAGGAGGTTGGCTCAGAAGCAGCCATCCTTGAAAGAGTGCGTAATAGCTCACTGGTCGAGTGGTCGTGCGCCGACAATGTAGCGGGGCTCAAGCGTACCGCCGAAGCCGCGGGCCCGGGTGCTGCTGTTGGGTGGTGCCTGGGCGGTAGGGGAGCGTCCTGCGCCGGGTGAAGCCCGGGGGTGACCGTTCGGGTGGACGGCGCGGGAGTGAGAATGCAGGCATGAGTAGCGAGACCGGGGTGGGATTCCCCGGCGCCGTATGACCAAGGGTTCCAGGGGCAGGTTCGTCCTCCCTGGGTGAGTCGGGGCCTAAGGCGAGGCCGACAGGCGTAGTCGATGGATGACGGGTTGATATTCCCGTACCGGCGGTCCACCGCCAGTGCTGACGCGCGGGTGCTAACCCACGCCCTTGCGTCCCCTGCTTTTTTCCTGCTGCCGGGTGGCTGGTCCTTCGGGGCCGGCCGGCCGGGGCGGGTGTGGGGGGCGGCTTGGGGTCTGGGGGTCCTCCGTGCTGGTAGGCAAGCGTGTTAACAGGGGTGACGCACTAGGGTAGCCCGGCGGGGCTTATGGCTTGTCCCGTTCAAGCGTGTGGCCCGGCGCCCAGGTAAATCCGGGCGCCACGCCCTTCCTGCCCTGCTTTTGGGGTGGGGGGGCTGGGTGAGGCGTGATGGTGACCCCGCCCGCTAGGGTGGGGGATAGTGGGGTGATCCTGTGGTGCCTAGAAAAGCCTCGGCGCGAGGTGGTCCGCCGCCCGTACCCAATAACCGACACAGGTGGTCGGGCAGAGTATGCCCAGGCGGGCGAGTTAATCGTGGTTAAGGAACTCGGCAAAATGCCCCCGTAACTTCGGGAGAAGGGGGGCCCGGGCCCTGAAGCCCCGTTGCGGGCTAGGGGTGAGGGTCGCAGTGACCAGGGAGGAGCGACTGTTTACTAAAAACACAGGTCCGTGCGAAGCCGTAAGGCGATGTATACGGACTGACGCCTGCCCGGTGCTGGAAGGTTAAGGGGATCCGTCAGCGCCACGTCCTCGTGGTGTGAAGCGGTGAGCCCAAGCCCCAGTAAACGGCGGTGGTAACTATAACCATCCTAAGGTAGCGAAATTCCTTGTCGGGTAAGTTCCGACCTGCACGAATGGCGTAACGACTCCTCCACTGTCTCAACCACGAGCTCGGCGAAATTGCATTACGAGTAAAGATGCTCGTTACGCGCAGAAGGACGGAAAGACCCCGGGACCTTTACTATAGCTTGGTATTGGCGCCCGCCATGGCTTGTGCAGGATAGGTGGGAGACTGTGAGGCCGGCACGCTAGTGCCGGCGGAGTCGCTGTTGGGATACCACTCTGGCTGTGGCGTGCGCCTGAACCTCGGCCCGTGATCCGGGCCAGGGACAGTGCCTGGTGGGTAGTTTAACTGGGGCGGTTGCCTCCTAAAGAGTAACGGAGGCGCTCAAAGGTTCTCTCAGCCTGGTCGGCAACCAGGTGTCGAGTGCAAGCGCACAAGAGGGCCTGACTGCGAGACCGACGGGTCGAGCAGGCACGAAAGTGGGAGCTAGTGATCCGGCGATCCCGTGTGGGTGGGTCGTCGCTCAACGGATAAAAGGTACCCCGGGGATAACAGGCTGATCCTGCCCAAGAGTCCATATCGACGGCATGGTTTGGCACCTCGATGTCGGCTCGTCGCATCCTGGGGCTGGAGCAGGTCCCAAGGGTTGGGCTGTTCGCCCATTAAAGCGGTACGCGAGCTGGGTTTAGAACGTCGTGAGACAGTTCGGTCCCTATCCTCTGCGCGCGCAGGAGACTTGAGGAGGCCTGTCCCTAGTACGAGAGGACCGGGACGGACGAACCTCTGGTGCGCCAGTTGTCCCGCCAGGGGCACGGCTGGTTGGCTACGTTCGGGCCGGGTAACCGCTGAAGGCATCTAAGCGGGAAACCGTCTCCAAGATAAGGTCTCCGCGCGCCCCCCGCCCGGGGGGCGCGGAAGGCTCCCAGTAGACTACTGGGTCGATAGGCCAGGCGTGGAAGCAGGCAGCCCCACCAAGCGGGTGAACCTGCTGCGAGCTGACTGGTACTAACAACAGCCGAACACAACACAAAAACCAACCCCACGCACACGCAGGCCACGTGCAGGGCAGGCAGCACAAGCACGCACGCACTCAACCCACCCCCCATGCCCGGGGGGGGCGTCCGCTGTACGGTCCACGACCAGCCAAGCCCGCCAAGCAGGCACAACACGCAACGCCACAACCGAGGCACCCCCAAGCCCCCGAAGCAACGGGGTACCCGGGGGGTGCGGGGTGTGGCGGGACACGAGCATAGAGGAACCACGACACCCAGCAACCAGCCACCCGGCCAGCACCACGGCAAGGGGGGATGCTGGCTGGGGTACGACACCGGACCCAAACCACCCCGCACAGCGGGGGGCAGGCACGCAGGCTAGTGCGTGTGGCTGGGGGCGGGCGGGTCGTGCCGGTGGTCACAGCGGGGGAGACAACGCCCGGACCCATTTCCGAACCCGGAAGCTAAGCCCCCCAGCGCCAATGGTACTGCCCCCGACAGGCGGGCGGGAGAGTAGGACACCGCCGGCACACCCACCCACCCACAACCACACACACAAC